>CALDKP010000242.1 GCA_937898535.1 uncultured Sphingomonadales bacterium
GACGCCACCTACTCATCTGCACCTCCGCGAGCCACGATCCTGTCGAGATAGCGACAACGCCAAGTGCACAACTGCTGGTTACCGAAGTGGTTGGTCCCGAGTTCTACAATGCCGTCTTCGATGTCGCGGCAAAGCCGGCCTAGCTTTTCTTGTTTGTCCTTGCGTTCGGCTTCTAGCCGACCCGCGTCGCCAAAACCTAATTCGTACATTGGTCGCCCCCGCCATCAAATGTTGCAAATGACGGTTAAGATATCGAGCCAAATGCGTGGTGCCATGAAAACTTTTGAGGCGGTTTTCCGCACGTATAGAGGGCCATATCCGCAACTTGTTGATAACCCACGCTTGGCTTGAGCGGATTATTTTACCGCTGTTGGAAGCATGGTTGGCCCTGCCCGCCCGTGTCGCACAGTTAAGTAAGCAGATCATAACCGCAGCGCGCACGGACGCGCATCGACCGTTGCTCATTTAGATCCCCGGTATCGGTGAAATGCGAGCTAAAAATTGGCGAGGACTGCCTTTGGTAAGGCACGCAAGTCTCGACCGCATAGACGACCATGTTCTCGACAAACGACTATGACCGGTAAGAATGAAGCCGTGTGCTAACACCAGAAGCAAGATAATTGCGATCAATACATCGTGTATCAAGCAATTGTGAAAGTTTCTCCTGGATGAATATGCGATGAGACGAGCGTTACAAGTCCACGTTGTCGCAACGCCAGACTGTGAGGGGTCCAAGCCCCTGCCTCAGACAATTGGGAGCACACGTATTTTGGTGACAGTCAAATATTACCAAGTAATTTCACCGATCGAAAATTGCCTTATCGCAAATTGTCGATTGAGAAATCCACTATCTCTTCAGTGTCCGCATATGGTGGATTAGCCGATATTCTCGGGCCCGCTAAACCGGCGGCCAATGCGGGATTATCTTATCAATGGAGAATAGTGATGAAGATGAAGAAACTCATGACCGCTTCTGCTCTGGTAATCGGCCTTGGTTTGTCGAGCGCAGCCATCGCCAATGATCAGAACCAGAACAACAATGCCGGCAACAACGGCGGGGGAGTAGGCAGCACCACCACTGTGTGGAATGACCTGATCGATAGCTACTATCAGGATAATGCGGCCGACACACTGTCCGTAGATTATAACATCAGCAGTGAAAAAAATGGCAACACCATGATCGTGGCCAAGCAGTATCTTTTTGCAGAAAACAGCAACTCGATGCTCGACGAGGTCGTTGACCTTGACGGCGAAGACAGAAGCGAAACTGCAGTTGGCTATAACAGCGGAAGCAATTCGGTGAACGACAATGCATTCGCCGCTTATGCCGGCATTCTCAACCAAGCTTGGAACACTGGCATTAACGCCAACACGCAAGCAGCCACCAACATCGCAGCTCAAGGCACCGTCAATTTCGGCGTGAACTCAGATGCTGGCGCTGGCGGCGGTGGTGCCGACTAAACATTCAACAAGGCGGTGGCAATCCACCGATGTGATTCACCGCCAAAAGGAGAATTAACATGAAGAAAATTGCGATCCTACTGGTACCCGCATTCGTCTTGGCCATTGCGGCTCCGGCATCTGCCAATGACCAGAATCAAAATAACGACGCCAGCGATAACGGTGGCGGATTCCTAAGCAGCACGACTGTCGTCAATGACTATCTCGATGCATTTTATCAGGATAACGGCCCCGACAGCGTCAGCCATTCGCTCAGCAAAAGCTACGCTGCGAATAACAACACGCACATTGCTGCATATCAGGAGCTGCATTCTGTCAACTCCAACTCGGAACTTGATGAAGTTGTCGATCTTGATGGCGACGATGAACATGAAACTGCAGTTGGTTACAACAGCGGTCGCAACTCGGTGAACGACAATGCCTTTGCGGCATTTGCGGGAATTGCCAATCAGGCATGGAACACTGGGATCAATGCTAACACCCAGGCAGCGACCAACATCGCGGCTCAAGGCACCGTCAGCTTCGGCGTCAACCCGAGCGGCAGCGCTGGTGTCGGTGGCGGCGCAGACTAAAGCGCCATCCCCAGGAGGCCGGGCGGTCCCCCCCATACCCGAAACCCGCTCGGCCAACTGCTTTTTCAAGAGCGTTTATGGAGTAAAGTCCATGTTGAGAGCAATCACAATTGCAGCAACCGCATTATGTGCATCGATTTGTGCGGTACCATCGGTAGCGCAGACGATAGCGGCGGATCACGAGTGGATCGTTCCACCGAGGCAGCCGGGAGACATGATTGTAGTGACCGCAAAAATGCCGATTAATTTGCCCAAACCGCGATCTAAGCACGTTGTTACAAATTTCGAATTGGACACACAGCGCGGCGGCGAACAGCTCATCGTTACGAACCAGACATTGACCGCAATTACGCAGGGCAACGTCCTTAATGGCGACTTTTTGGCAGGCGATGTCAATCTGTCTGATAGCGCATTGTCCAGCTTCAACGGCGTTGGGAACATCTTGATCAACACGGGCGCACAGGTCAGCCTGCAGACTGGCATGAACCTGACGATCAATATCGGCAAATAAGAAACGCCAACACAGGAGAACGTCCATGATCCATTCTTGGATCAGAGGCGCGGCGTTAGGTGCAACCGCACTTGTACTTGCCGCCCAAAGCACATTGACCCAAGCCGAGGTTCAATTGGGCCGTGAAAGCGGCGGCGAGTTCAGTGTTTCGGTCATGAGCTGGTGGGAAATCCCTTTCCGCACTGTTGTGCGCCAACGTTACGATTTCAGCTGCGGATCAGCGGCGGTCGCCACGATCCTGACACACCATTACGACCGGCCGACAGGCGAACAAGAGCCTTTCAAAGCAATGTGGGCCAAAGGCGACAGGGAATTGATCCGCAAAGTTGGATTTTCAATGTTTGACATGAAGGATTACCTGACCGACCTGGGTTACACTACGGAAGGATTTCGGCTAAAAGTCGAAGATCTACAAAAAATCAAACGCCCGCTCATCGTTTTGCTCGATCTGAATGGGTTCAAGCATTTTGTGGTAATCAAGGGCATATCGGCCGACCGTGTTTTGACCGGCGATTCCGTTCTTGGCCTGACGCAATATTCGACTCAGGACTTTGAAAGAATGTGGAATGGCATTGCGCTTGCTATTGTCAAAACACCCGAGCCGAAACGACCCAAATTCAATATGACCGGCGATTGGGGCCCATGGTCGCAAGCGCCGTTGGAAGAGGGAAATGACGCGCTGGCGGTATCGGTTGGCGATCTGACCAATCATTTGCCGCCTGAGTACCAGCTTACCCCCACCATATTGCTCGACGTCCGAGTGGGCACCATACCGTAAGGAAAGATCATGCATCCTCCCTCTCTGAAACGGGCTGCTTTGGCCGCCCTCGTCATCCTGCCGCTGCTTCCGGCCACTGCTGAGCCGTCGATAGACGACGCGGCGGTTTTTGCAGAATCATCGATCAGCGATGACGAATTGAGCGAACAGCGCGGCGGCTTTCAATTTGCCGGTATGGAAATCAAACTCGGCGCCGATATCCGTACATTTCTTAACAACGAACTGGCGTTGCATACGGTTATAACGATGGATGAAAATGGTTATAACCGCATTCAGACGGTCGGCATGGGACTGACACTGGCTGATGCCGACGCTATCCGCAACAACGTCCTGTCCAACGGCGCGATCCGGTTGAATGTCGGGGACAGCCAGGTGTTTCTTGCCAATGAAGGCCGCACGGCAATCATCCATGGCAATGAAGGCGCGCTTCAAAATATTCTGATCAATACCGCAAACAACATTACCGCAACGCAGGATGTTACCGCAACGCTCGATCTGCAAGGTTATGATGGCTTTGCCGCGACGATCACCTCGGATCAGCTGAGCCGGAGCCTTGGCGACGATGTGACCCGAGCGATCTCAGGTGCGTTTGGCGGGTAAAAAGAACGTACATGCCAATATAATGAAAGGCGGACCATCCAGTGATGGTTGACCGCC
>CALDKP010000243.1 GCA_937898535.1 uncultured Sphingomonadales bacterium
ACGCGCCACCTTTCAACACTCGGCCTGATCGCGTAATCTGGACACTTACATTCGCGTCCCGCACAGGTTCTGAATGACAGAAGCTGTGATGGATTTGCTTCTGGACTGTTATTGAAGGGTAAACAGGCGCGTCATTTACACCTCGCGCCTTAACCATGTTTTGAAACAATCCCCGCGACAGGCTCTCGTCAGCCCCGCGCCCCGGGGTCTAGCCTGTGGGCGCCAACAGGGCCTCGCGCGCCAGCGTGCGGCCATCGCGCGCATCGCCCCGCGCGGCGATGATCCGCGCCACGCTCTCCCCCATCGAGCCGAGGTGCACCGGCATATGGGGGGCATTGGCGACCAACCGCCCGGCCGCATCGAACAACGCGCAGGAAAAGTCGAGCCGCTCGCGGATGTTGACCGAACTGGCGGTGCGGGCCAGCGCCGCGCCCATTTCCTCGGCGATGGCCATGAACAGGCCACCCATGATTTCCAAGCGGACGGGGTCAACTTCTGTTCCCACCACGCCGCCCGTCCTACGCGCCGTAGATCGCGACAACATCAAATTGCCGATGGCATCAACCGCGACCTTCCAGCCCGGCTCGACAATCGTCGTCGAAACCGGATCAATGATGATGGCTGGGCCAATTGCTGAAAATCCAGCGGCCAGAGCGCTTCGGTCATATAATGGCGCATCATATTGCGCGCCGGCCATAAAGCACGAGACGTCCTTAATCGGCAGATTGGAACCGGCGGATCGCGCAAAGTGGATGTCGGCATCAAATGCACTCGCATGAATGGCCTCCACCCGAACCATTTCGACGACCAAAGCTTTATCGCTGACGAAACCAAATTGGCTGCTGTGGCGTGCCTCAAACGCCGCCTGCATCGCGGTCACATCGCCAAACGGTATCTCAATACTGCTATCGGTCCCCACATAACGGATATGCACAGTCGCTTCGCTGCTGATGTCGCCATCAACGCCCTGCGCGCGCAATTCTGCTTCCGCTTCGACCGAAAGGCTTTGCACAATGGGGCCAAGCGTTGCCTGTTCCAGCGCGTCGCCAAATGTGCGCTCGCGGATCGCCCGCCGATCCGCGAGGCCCATGCCATAAGCCGACAGTACCCCCGCCAGCGGATGAATCATCACACGGTCCATGCCAAGCGCATCCGCCACCAAACAGGCATGCTGCCCGCCTGCCCCGCCAAAGCAGGCCAAGGTATAACGGGTCACATCATGCCCGCGCTCGATGGAGATTTTCTTGATCGCATTGGCCATGTTGGCCACCGCAATCGCAACGAAACCTTCGGCAATTTCCTCCGCGCGCATCTGCTTTGCGGTCGCGGCGGCAACATCCACGACAAGCGCTTCAAATGTATCGCGCACCACGTCGGCATCAAGCGGCTGGTTGCCGTTGGGTCCAAATATGTTTGGGAAATGCGCAGGAGCGATCTTACCCAGCATGACGTTGCAATCCGTCACCGTCAGCGGCCCACCACGGCGGTAACAGGCAGGACCGGGCACAGCGCCTGCCGAATGTGGCCCAACCTGAAAACGGGCGCCGTCAAACGTGCAGATTGAACCACCACCCGCGGCAACGGTATGGATCCGCATCATCGGCGCTCTTATCCGCACGCCTGCGACCATCGTTTCGCTTTCGCGTTCATAATGTCCGGCATAATGCGACACATCGGTGGACGTGCCACCCATGTCAAAACCGATGATATCTTTAATGCCCGCCTGTGCCGCCGTTTTCGCCATGCCGACAATGCCGCCCGCGGGACCAGACAAGATAGCATCTTTGCCGCGAAAGCTATCGCTGCTCGTCAAGCCGCCATTGGATTGCATGAACAACGCCGATATGTTGCCGCCAGCGTCGGCCTTCAACTGCTCAACATATTGCCGCAACACGGGCGATAAATAGGCATCGACCAACGTCGTATCGCCGCGCCCGACCAGCTTGATCAGGGGCGCAATGATATGGCTAACCGAAATTTGGGGAAAGCCGATTTCGCCCGCGATCTCCGCCAGTCGCTGTTCATGCTGGGTATAAAGATAACCATGCATCAAGACGATAGCGAGCGCGCGATATCCCGCATCATACGCCGCTTCCAGGCCCGTCCGCGCAGCATCTTCATCCAACGGCGTTAGCACGTCGCCCTTGGCATTGATTCGCTCGTCAATCTCAATAACTTTGCCGTGCAATGGCTCGGGCGGTTCGATGTGCCGCACGAATAATTTGGGCCGCTCTTGATAGCCAATCCGCAGCGCGTCGCCAAAACCCCGCGTAATGGCAAGGCACGTGGGCTCGCCCTTATGCTCAAGCAAAGCGTTGGTTGCGACCGTGGTGCCGATCCGCATTTCAACGGGCGGCAATGGGCCATCGGATATGCCGGTAATCATCCGAACCGCAGCGATAGCGGCGTCGCGATAGTGTTCGGGATTTTCCGACAAAAGCTTGACGGTTTCGATTGCGCCATCGAGCGAACGGCCAATCACATCGGTAAATGTCCCGCCGCGATCAACCCAGAACTGCCAGTTACGTGAATCCATCTGCGCCGACTAACCGCTGGCATAGTTTCGTGCCATTAAAATCGCTTCACATGAATGGCGCACAGGCATACGGTCCGCAGCAAATAGATGGAGAGTTTATGAAAAGCATTTTGAAAATGGGTGTCGCGACCGTCTGTGCCAACCTGATTTTGCCAGCCACCGCTATATACGCCCAAACACCGACAACGTCCGTCGGCATGGCCAGCGAAGATGCGCGGCTAACTGCATTTCTGGATGCAGAATTCAGCGAATATCTCAAGCAACAGCCCCAAGTGGCAACGCGCCTTGGTCTCAAGGACGGCGGCGACCGCTGGAATGATATCAGCGACAAAGCGGCCGTTGAACAGGTCAAATGGCGTCAGGCAAGCGTCGCCCGCATGAAAGCCGCATTCAACCGCGCCGACCTTTCGCCCGAAGCACAGGTGAATTTCGACATCTGGGCGTTGGAAGCAGAACGCGCCGTCATGAGTGAAGCGAACCGGATGTACCGTCCGCCTTTCTACTCGCGCCTCTATTCGGTGCATAGCCAGCTGGCGGACTTTTTGGTCAACACCCATGGGGTCGCCGACGCCACGGACCTCAAAAATTACATCGCCCGGTTGCGCGGCATGCCTGCGGTGCTGGACATGGCGATTGAACGCACGCAAGCGAGCGAACGCGCTGGCATTCTCGCACCCAAATTTCAGGTCGAGTCCGTCATTTCCGGGAGCGAGAAGCTCACCAGCGGCGCGCCATTCACAACCGGACCAGACTCGGCGCTTTGGGCAGATGTTCAGGCAAAGACCGAAGCATTGGTGACGGCGGGCAAAATCTCGCGTGTTGATGCGGACGCCATGCTTGCCGAAGCGCGTGCAGCCATTCTTGACCTGAAGCCTGCTTATGGTCGCGTAATTGCATGGGGCAAGGCAAGCTTGCCAGCGGCGCCAAGCGGCCGCGTTGGCGCCATCTCGCTTCCCGGCGGTGCGGACTATTACGCCAACGAACTGAAGCTGAATACGACAACGGACTATACCGCGGACCAAATTCACAAAATTGGTCTTCAGGAAGTTGCCCGCATTGAAGCGGAACAGGACGCCCTGGCGCAACAGGCAGGGTTCAAGGACCGCAGCGCTTTTTATGCTGGGCGCGCGAAGCTATATCCGCCAAAGCCTTTTGACGACGCCGCGCGCGCCGAATATCTCGCCACCGCAAATGCCTTTGTCGCCAAAACGCGCACGCTGTTGCCAGCCTATTTCGGCATGACGCCAGCTTTCCGCATTGAAGTGGTGCGCGAACCAGCGTTCAGCGAGGTAGCCGGCGGTGCCGCGCACGCGTCTGCACCAAGCCCCGATGGCAAGCGCCCCGCCCGCACCTATGTGCACCTCGTCGGTACGACCCCCGATCCGGCGGCGCTGTACACGCTGATGTGTCATGAAGCGGTTCCAGGGCACAACACCCAGGGCGATATTCAAGTGCGCCAGCAAGGCGGGCCCAAATTCCGTTCGGTCACTGGCTATGTCGCGTTTGGCGAAGGCTGGGGACTATATGCTGAAGCATTGTGTAAGGAAATGAATGCGTTTCCGGACATTGCGGCGGATTTCATGCGGCTGGATGCAGAGCTGTTCCGTGCAGCGCGTCTCGTCACCGATACCGGCATCCACGCGCTGGGTTGGACCGAAGACCAAGCGGTCACCTATATGAACACGACGGGCCGCCAGCCGATTGAACGGTCACGTTCCGAAGTACGCCGCTATATCACGCTGCCCGGGCAAGCCACGGGCTACAAGATCGGCATGCTCAAGATCATGGCGGAGCGCAAAAAGGCAGAGGCCGCGCTTGGGACGAAATTCGACATCAAGGGTTTCCACGACCTTCTGATCGCGTCGGGTTCGCAACCCTTGTCCATCCTGGAACGCCGCGTCGATGAATGGATCGCCGCGCGGGCAAAATAAGACGGCACTTTAATGATAGCGGGGGTGCCATCCCGGTGGAGTCTCGTCGGGCAGGTTTTTGAAGGCGTGGGGGCGCTTATTCTGTGCGAGGAAGTCAGCGACTAGCTCTTGCAAAAACATGGCCAGAACTACAAATTCTCCACAAGCCATGGAAGTAATTGACAATCTGGCGGAGACGGTGGGATTCGAACCCACGATAGAGTCACCCCTATACACACTTTCCAGGCGTGCGCCTTCGACCACTCGGCCACGTCTCCGCATTCCCCTAAGGGACGCACGCCCCTAGCCGCTCCTTTCCGCTTTCGCAAGGCACAGTGATTTGCCATAACCTTATTGATGAAAAGATATCTGCCCCTGTTCGCCAGCGCCGCGATCTGCGCCGCTCTCCCCGCCTCTGCGCAGGAGGCCAAAACTTATCCCGCGCCTTCGGAGATTGTGGCGGCGGCCAAGGCGGACGACTGGGTTGCCATCGCGCCGTCGGATGTATTGGTGATGGACCTGGCCCCCGATTCGAAAGGCAAGTCCCGCCGCGTTGTCATTCAACTGATGCCTGCGCCATTCAGCCAAGGTTGGATCAGCAATATCCGCAAGTTAGCAGCCGCACATTGGTGGGATGGCACTAGCATCAACCGCGTGCAGGACAATTATGTCGTGCAATGGGGCGATGCGACCGAGAAGAAGGCTTTGCCGGACGGGCTGGCCACCGTCGGGGCCAAGGATTATGTCACCCCTGACTGGCCGACCAAGGATTGGATTTTGGCCCGGGCAGACGGAAGGCCAGACGCCTACGCGGGGGGCCATGGCTTCTATCTTGGCTGGCCGCTGGCACAAGGCCGTGAGGGGCTTTGGCCCGTGCACTGCTACGGCATGGTCGGCGTTGGCCGTAACCTCTCACCTGACACCGGCACGGGAGCGGAACTCTACACCGTTATCGGTCACGCGCCGCGGCATTTGGACCGCAACATCGCGCTGGTCGGACGGGTGATCGACGGCATCGAACATATGTCCAGCCTGCCACGCGGCACGGGTGCGCTTGGTTTCTATGAGAAGGAAGAAGAGCGCGTGCCGATACTGTCGGTGCGGCTTGGCACTGCAGCAAAGGACGTGCCTGCGTTCGAATATCTCGCAACCGATAGCGACAGCTTTGCAGCCTATGCCGACGCGCGCGCCAACCGGCGGGACGCCTTTTTCAACATCCCTGCTGGCGGCGCAGACATTTGCAACATTCCGGTCCCGATACGGCGGAAAGCCAACTAGGCCGTTTCCTCCGCCATCGGTTAAAAACGGTTTTTCTTAAAACGGCCGACCCGCAACTTACGGGTTTGGAACCGGAACGTCCAATGGCGCGGTCTGAACCGGAGGCGCGACGATGACGGGCACCGCTACGGGTCGAAGGATGGCGACCTGTTCAAGCCGGTCGAGCGCTTTACGCGCATCGCTGAAACGTTTCGCCCGGGCCATCCATGATTGCGCGATGGATGCTCCGGGCAACGCCGCAACTTCCTCAACAGCGAGGTCAAGTTTCCCCGCATCAACCAGCGCTTCAGCGCGGATCAGCCGTTCATTCGGTGCGAGTGATGGTCCGCTTTCTTTGCGCAGCACGAACAGTTCCGACAATTCCCGCTTCACGGTCGCCCACGCGCTGTCGTCTCGATTGCCCGTCAAAAGCACCGGCGCAAGTCCGCGCAGTTCGGTTTTTAACGTATCAATCGTGACCGGTGCTTGCCCTGCAGATAATACCGCCGCGACAGATTGCGGCTGGGTGGCGCCAAAACGCAGGCGCAACTGTTCGGCAAGATTGCCCAGCGGCGCACCCTTATCTATCGCACCCCGCACTGCATAAATGAGCAGCAACCCATCGGCGCGCGCGACTTCGGGCGAGAGCATATTGAGCGATGGGTAGTTTGGAACCATTTGGTCCGTAACCGGCTGTGCGATACCATTAGCATCGGTGGCGGCCACATTGCCCACTGCCCCAGTAGATGACTCGGCCGCCGCCGGGGCATCAGATGGCGTGAGAAAGCCATATGTGTCGGCGATCACATAGGCGACAATCGCGCCGCCCACAAAGGCACACAAAATAAGCAGCATGATGTGCTTGAATGTGAATCCACGGCGTGATGTCGCGGTCGCTGTTTGAAAATCGGTCATGTTGCTCCTTCAATAGCGGCATTCGGCGGCAGGGTGCAATCTATCCTTGTAAAATGCTGCCCTATTGCGTCCATTAACGCAGCGTCATTTGGTGAGGGCGCGACAATTATCTGTGCCCAGCCGTCGCCAGCGCTTGCTGCGATAGCGTTCGAAAACGTCGCGAGCGTGATTTTGCTCCGCGATAGGCCGCCCGCATCGCAGAGACCGGCAAAGTGCGCCGCCGCGCGTGAAGAGTGCAGGATGACTGCATCGCATACTGCAACCTGCGCGGCGAAGTCCGCCGGTGTTTCCAGCACCGCGCTTCGGTACACGATAGCGATATCGATATGCACGCCAGCAATCTGCGGAACAGCGCTGTGGTCTTCGCCTGCAAGCCATAGGAGCTTTGTGTGGCCGTCTGCAGCCGCAACGCCGACAAGTGCCTCCACGCCATTGGATCCAGTCGCAGCAACCGGCAAAGACAAATGGGCCAGCGCGCTGGCGGTCGCACTACCGACCGCATAGATCGGGATGTCGCGTGCGTTTTCCAAAAATCCAGCTGCAGCGCGCGCAGCATTGCCGCTGGTCAACAAAATCGCGTCATATCCGTCAACCGACACCGATAGCGGCGGCCGATGTTCAATGGCGAACAGTGGAATAACTAAGGGCGCATATCCTGCACCCTCAAAGCGGCGGGCGGTGGCATCTGCACCTGGTTGCGGCCGGATAATCAGCACCTTCACGATGCGAACATGCTCCGCAGTTCATCACTGGCGTTTGCCAGCAATTGATCTGCCAATTGCGCTGGACCATCGCCCGACGCGTCATAGACGATTTCGCCCGTATGCATTTCCCGGCCATCCGCGGTGAAAACTTCACCTTTTAAGCGAATCTGGGCACCTTCGACCTGCGCCAATGCGGCGATGGGGGAGTGGCAATTGCCGCCCAATGCCTCAAGCAAGGCACGCTCGGCCTGCACGGCGACAAAGGTGTCCACATCGTTGATGGCCGCCAAAAACGGGACGAGCTCTTTGCGGCTGGTCAACCGGTCAATACCCACCGCGCCTTGCGATGCCGCCGGCAAAAACTGGCTCAGCGGCAATGGCGCGCCGACATTGCGCCACTACTGCTTTACTGAATACACAAGGGAGAGACCATGCTCACGTATTACAGCTTCGGCCCCGGGGCCAATTCGTTAAAGCCCATGCTTACCCTGTATGAGAAGGGTGTCGACTTTACGATCCACCGGCTCGATCCTAAAAAGTTTGAACATCACGAAGAGTGGTTCCAGGCCATTAATCCGCGCGGGCAGGTTCCGGCACTAGAGCATGACGGCAAGATCATCACCGAATCGACCGTGATCTGCGAGTATCTTGAAGATGTGTTCCCGGACGCAAATCCGCTACGCCCAAAGGATAG
>CALDKP010000244.1 GCA_937898535.1 uncultured Sphingomonadales bacterium
AGGCGTGGTGCTTGCCAATGGCGACGAAGTCGATGCGCGGCTGGTGGTTGCCAACGTGGGCCCCAGGTACCTGTTCGGCAAGCTGATCGACCCGCAACATCTCGACCCCGGGTTTCGTACCCGCATCGAGCGTTTCAAGACCGGATCGGGCGTGTTGCGCATGAATGTCGCGCTTTCCGAACTGCCAAAGTTTACGTGCTTGCCCGAACCCGGCGAACACCACCAATCGGGTATTATCATTGCGCCAACGCTTGATTATATGGACCGCGCGTTTCTTGATGCAAAGCGCGATGGTTGGTCGCAAAAACCGATTGTCGAGATGCTCATCCCATCCATCATCGACGACAGCCTCGCGCCTGCGGGGCAACATGTCGCAAGCCTGTTCTGCCAGCAATTTGCGCCGGAGCTTCCGGATAATGCGGATGGTTCCAAACGCGATTGGGATGCCGAAGAGGGCAAGGCGGCCGATGTCATCATCGACACCGTGGAAGCTTATGCTCCCGGTTTCCGCGCATCAGTTCTTGGCCGGCAGATACTGAGCCCCAAAGGTCTCGAACGCAAATTCGGGCTTGTGGACGGCGACATCATGCACGGAAATATGAGCCTCGACCAATTGTGGTCAGCGCGCCCAATATTGGGCCATGGCGCCTATCGCGGACCTTTAAAAGGCCTGTACATGTGCGGTGCGGGTAGCCACCCCGGCGGCGGTGTTACCGGCGCTCCGGGCCATAACTGCGCAGCTGAAGTGCTGGCCGACAGAGGCATCCTGAAGCGGATCTTCGGCTAACCCATAATGAAAAAGCCGGATCAATACAGATCCGGCTTCTCCCCCCTGTCGCTTTTGGCAACAAACTTTATGTCATTCATTTAATGACGAATTTCAGCTTTCTTCCCTACAAATTTTTGCAGGGAAGAAAAGCGAACAATTGTCAAAAATCGCGTGTGAACTTCACGCCGATCAGCCGCGGCTTGATCAGCACGTCGTAAAACGCACCACCGGTTGGCGTCGAAGGCGTCACGTCCGTACCGCAAACAGTTTCAAGGCATTGGACGCCAGTGTTCACGATACCGCGTGTATCGAACAGGTTCGTCGCAAACGCCTCGATTGACCATAGGTCGCTCTTCACACCAACGGAGAAGTCAGCGGTCGTGTAGGCGCCTAAATCGCCCTTGATTGCATTTTGCGCAGGACGCAAATCGCTCTTGCGACTTCCGATATGGTTGACGGCAAATTGAACGTGGCCATCCCAGTCAGCGACAGGGAATTCGTAACGCGCGATGGCGTTGCCCTTCAACTTGGCTGTCACAGGCAGACGCGATCCAGCGGACGCGAGCAAGGAATTGCCCGGTGTCGAACAATCAAATGTCGCGTTGGCAATGGCGCAGAAGTCACGACGAATTTGCGCGTCGTTATAGCTAACGCCAGCATTCAGGCTGAACCCACCATCACGGAAGCCTGCATCCATTTCAACACCGCGAATGCGGGAAATACCGGCATTGCGAATTTCCGTAAGGCCGTTTGCGCCGAGGAAGGACAGCTGAATGTTATTCCAGTCTTCCTGGAACACTGCGCCGTTCCAGCGGAACGCACCGAATGTGGTTTTCCAACCCAATTCATAATTGTCCAACTTGTCCGAGCCATAAGGTGGCAAGGTACCACGACGGTTGATACCACCTGGGCGGAAGCCACGCGACCATGTTGCATATAACAGCACGTCGTCGTTGACCTTGTACGTGGCGTTCAGCTTGTGAATGAAACCAGTGTCCGAAGTCGACTTGTCAACATTGGTACAAGGGCTGCCATCGACGAGGATCGGCACGGGTGTGCCGCTTGGATTGGCACGGCGTGTTGTGCCATCGGTGTTGAGGCAGGCCGCTTCACCGGTTCGGCTGGAATAGCCGCTCGAAAATCCAAAGAAGCCCTGAAGCGAGTTATCGAACTTGTAATAACGCAGACCGCCGGTGAGCGAGAGCTTCTCCGTCAGGTCATAGGTCAATTCGCCAAATGCCGCATAATCGCGGTCAACACGCTTCTGCATGGTCAACCAGATATTGCTGTCGGTTCCGGTAAC
>CALDKP010000245.1 GCA_937898535.1 uncultured Sphingomonadales bacterium
TGCTGGCCGGGTTCGGTATTGCGCGAAAACACCCCGCCCGTTGCGCAAACCTTGATGACCTCTGTAACATATTTCCGCTGACGTCGCACTTGGTAGCGCAGTTCGTCTTCGCTGTCGGCGATGCCTTCTTCCTTACCCGATTTTTCAAGGCTGGGTGGCAGGAATGTCGAGTCGCAATGCCCGCCAGTGGCGCCGAGCGCATAGCCCGCCGGGACAATGCGCGGCCCGTTTGCGTAGCCGTTTTCAATGGCTTGCTTCAGGCCGATGTCGTTGCGGTTGCCCGAACCAACGTTGCGCACCGTGGTAAAGCCAGCTTTTAGCATCGCTTGCGCCGATCCCACGGCGGTCATGCCCCAAAAACTGTCGGTGAATTCCAATCCACGATAACCGCCAATATCGGCGGGACCGTCGAGATGGACGTGCATGTCGATCAAGCCAGGCAACATGGTTTTGCCACTGAGGTCTATGTGTTTGACGTCACTGCCCCATTTTACGGTGCGCGCGTCGGCAATGCTCGTAATGCGGCCATCGGCGTCAACAAAGACAGCCGGATAATCGACGGTCTTGCCCGTGAGCACATCGATCATCTTGTCTGCAGTGATGACCGTATTTTGCGCATTGGCGGCGGTCGCACAAAAGGCTGTGCCGATCAGTGCCAACACTTTCAAATTTTTCGCAAAGTTCACGGTCAAATGCATGGTTCTCACCCCTTATATATTTCAATATTTGGGTAGATGACAAATTCCACGCGCGGTGGACAGCAAAAAGCGCGTGTGGGAATTTATGGCGCCAGTATTGACGGAAACTTACCCTGTCGCTGATGCTGGCGGTAAGCAATGAGTGCGCCCGCCATGAGCGCGAAGGACGCACCCAGCATCCATCCACCGAGCACGTCGGTCGGCCAATGGACCCCAAGCATGATCCGCGAAACGCCGGTCAGCAGGATCATCATCGCGGCCGCCAGCTGCCACAGGGGATGGCGCGCCTGCGGCACCAGCATGATGAACAATATGTAGACAACCGCCGCATTGTTGGCATGCCCGCTGGGGAATGCCGGGCTGGTGATGGGATCAAGCTGCGCTACGAATTCGGGACGCACACGGGCGAAAAAATATTTCATGACGTCAGACGTAAGTGCCGCGATCAGCGTCGTTATGCCCATGGCAAGCGCAGAGCCCCATCCCCACCAACGCCATAAGGCCAACGTCAGGATGGCCACGATGATGTAGCGTTGGGCACCGCCGCCGATCCAGCTGATGCCTTGCATGAGCCAGATAAGCCAATCAGGGGAAACCCCGCGCTGCATATTGAGTGCGTGCGAGACGGCGATGTCAAATGCGCGGAAATATCCGGCGGTAACAGCATATCCCAACGCGACCATAAGGATGAACAGAACTGCTGCCCCCGCCCAAAGACGAAACGGCAAAATCACATGTGTAACATTTTGCCATAAGCGCCGAGCACGCTTTCGTGCATCATCTCGCTCAATGTCGGGTGCGGGAACACGGTGTGCATGAAGTCCGCCTCAACCAACTCCGCCGTTTTGCCGATGGTATAGCCTTGGATGAGCTCAGTCACTTCAGCGCCGACCATATGCGCGCCCAGAAGCTCGCCGGTTTTGGCGTCGAACACGGTTTTGATGAAACCTTCGGCCTCACCCAGTGCAATCGCTTTGCCGTTGCCGAGGAACGGGAAGTTGCCGACTTTGACGTCATAACCGGCCTCTTTCGCTTTTGCTTCGGTCAGGCCAACGCTCGCGACTTGGGGGTGGCAATAGGTGCAGCCTGGAACGTTCTTCGGGTCCATCGCGTGCGGATGACCGCCAGCAATCGCTTCGGCGGCAATCACGCCCTCATGGCTGGCTTTGTGCGCCAACCATGGCGGCGCGGTGATGTCACCGATGGCCCAGAGGCCCGGCACATTGGTGCGGCACATCGGATCGGTCTTCAGGAAACCGCGGTCCATTTCGACGCCAAGCGCCTCAAGCCCGATATTTTCGGTGTTGGGGACAATGCCGATGGCGACGATGCAATGGGTGAATTCGGACGCAATTACTTTGCCGTCCTTGCCCTTAATCTTCGCAGAAACGCCTGTCGCTGTGGCCTTGAGCTCTTCCACCCCTGCCCCGGTCATGATCGTCATGCCCTGCTTTGTCAGCGCCTTTTCAAGGAAGGTCGAAACATCGGCGTCCTCAACGGGCACGATGCGGTCGAGCATTTCGACGACGGTCACTTCCGCGCCCATATCATTGTAGAAGCTGGCAAATTCGATGCCGATCGCGCCCGATCCGATGACCAGCAGCTTTTTCGGCATTTCGGGCGGCACCATCGCGTGGCGATAGGTCCAGATGCGTTTTCCATCGGCGGGCGCAAATGGCAGGTCGCGAGCGCGCGCACCGGTGGCGAGGATGATATTCTTCGCGGTCAGCTCTTCGGTCTTGCCGTCTTTGGTGACCGTCAGCTTGCCCAAACCCCCATTAGGCGCTGCGGTCAGCTTGCCGTCGCCCATATGGACGGTGATCTTGTTCTTCTTCATCAGATGCGTGACGCCCTGATTTAGCTGCTTGGCCACACCGCGCGACCGTTTCACCACCGCGTCGATATCCGCGCTGATGTTCGCCGCCGTCAGGCCATAATCGCCCGCATGCTGCATATAATGATAGATTTCGGCCGAACGCAGCAGCGCCTTGGTCGGGATGCAGCCCCAGTTGAGGCAGATGCCGCCGAGGTGCTCCCTCTCGACCACGGCCGTCTTGAAGCCGAGCTGTGCCGCGCGGATCGCCGCCACATAGCCGCCGGGGCCGCCGCCGATGATGAGGATGTCGTAGGGGGTGCTCATGAACCTGTCCTCGCCTTAAACCAGCATGCTCACCGGATTTTCGATCAGCTCCTTGAACGCCGAGATCAGTTCGGCGCCCAGAGCTCCGTCAACTGCGCGATGGTCGGTGGACAGCGTCACGCTCATCATATTGGCGATTTTCATCTGGCCCTTTTCGACGATCACGCGCTGCTCGCCGGCGCCGACCGCCAAAATCGAGGCGTGCGGCGGGTTGATGACGGCGGAGAAGTTCTTGATGCCGAACATGCCAAGGTTGGACACGGCGGACGAGCCGCCCTGATATTCCTGCGGCTGCAATTTGCGCGCGCGGGCGCGGGTCGCCAGATCCTTCATCTCGGTGGAGATGGCCGCCAGCCCCTTGGTTTCGGCCTTGCGCACCACCGGCGTAAT
>CALDKP010000246.1 GCA_937898535.1 uncultured Sphingomonadales bacterium
AGCGGGAAAATGGCAAAAGCCGAACAGGCGCAAATGCGCAGCTATAAAAGCTATTCAAAACGTATGTCCGACCATGTCGCCTTTGCGCTGGTGGTCTACACATTGGCACTGATATTTTTGGTGACGCCCACCATCGAATCGCGTGGCACGTCGATTTTCCCTTATTTTGTCTTGGTCCTCTTTGTGGCCGTAGTCATTCCGCCATGCCGCAATATGGAACGCCGCTGGCAGGCGCTGGATGCCGCTGCATACAATGGCGACGGTCTGAAGACGTATTATGTAGCGGATCGGTTGAAGCTTTGGGCTGCCGCCTTGGCCATTCCGGCAATTTTGGCGGTTTTGTTTACGGTATTTTGACCGCCGTTTGATTGACGCTGTAGCGGCCCGCGCCTAAGCGGGAATCATGCTTAAACCTCAAGAAGCGCTTGATCGCGCGCACAATCTCGTTTCCCAAGCCATTAAAGCCGGTGCCGATGCCGCCGATGCCGTATATGTGTGTGACGCATCTACGGACGTTCAGGTGCGGTTGGGCCAGTTAGAGGATGTGGCCCGATCCGAAGGCGAAGATATTGGCTTGCGGGTTTTTGTCGGTCAGCGATCGGCGACGATATCATCGTCCAACATGAACCCCGATATTTTGGCCGGTCTGGTTGCGCGCGCGATCGATATGGCGAAAGAAGCCCCCGAAGACCAATATGCGGGCCTCGCACCGCAAGATCGCCTGCTCATGGGCGCAATTCCCGACTTTGACAGCGACGATGGCCAAGACCCCGATCCTGCAATTCTGCGCGCAGCGGCGCTTGAATGCGAAGACGCCGCGCGCGCCGTTCCCGGCGTCACCAACAGCGAAGGCGCGGGCGCCAGCGCCTCGCGTTCGATCTTTGCGCTCGCCACCAGCCATGGCTTTGCAGGCGTAAAGGCTGGATCAGGCTATGGCATATCGGCCAGCGTCCTGTCGGGTGATGGCGATGCCAAGGAACGCGATTATGACTGGCGTTCGGCCCGGCATCTTGCCGATCTCGCCAGCCCCGCCAGCGTCGGCACGCGTGCCGGTGAACGCGCGGTCAAGCGGTTGAACCCAGGCACCATCAAAAGCGGCCAGATGCCCGTGGTGTTTGACCCGCGCGTGGGCAGTTCCTTTGTCGGGCATTTGCTGGGCGGAATCAGCGGGTCAGCCATTGCCCGCAAAACAAGCTTCCTGCTGGAATCGCTCGGCGCGCAATTGTTCGACAGCGGCATATCCATCATCGACAATCCGCATGTGCAGCGCGGGCTTGGGTCGCGCGCCTTTGATGGCGAAGGCCTGCCCACCGCGCGCCGTGCCATTATCGAAAATGGCGTTTTGACCGGCTGGTTGATGGAAAGCGCATCGGCGCGGCAATTGGGATTAGAACCCACGGGCCATGCGAGCCGCGGTGTCAGCGGAGCGCCGGGCGTCAGCCCATCCAACGTGCATTTGGAAGGCGGCAGTGTCAGCGTTGCCGAACTGATCGCCGACATCAAACATGGCGTCTATGTGCACGAATTGGCCGGGCAGGGCGTTAATCCGGTGACGGGCGATTATAGCCGTGGTGCCGCCGGTTTCCTGATCATCAATGGCGAAATTGCCGGACCCGTGAGCGAATTTACCATTGCGGGCAATTTGAAGGATATGTTTGCAGCGATGACCGCCGCGAACGATCTGGAATTCATCCGCAGCATCAATGTGCCCACCTTGCGGATCGACGGCATGATGATCGCAGGTGCCTGAACGCCAGCTTGATAGAGACGCCGTCATCGCAGCCACGCAGGAAGCTGCGGCACTGGCGTTCGCCAGCTGGCGCGACGGCGCAGTGCCCGATGCCAAGGTGTGGGAAAAGAGCCGCGACAATTTCGTGAGCGACATCGACATGGCCGTCGACGCGTTGCTGACCACGCGTTTGCAAGCGATTCTGCCGGAGGCAGCATGGTTGTCCGAAGAGACGCTCGATGACCCAAGGCGTCTGGATGCGCGGCTGTTGTGGCTGGTCGACCCCATTGATGGCACGCGCGATTATGTGCGTGGGCGCAGCGGATGGTGCGTATCGGTCGCCTTGGTGGCCGATGGTATTCCGATATTTGCGGTGATGGCCGCACCGGCTGAAGACAAAATCTGGGTTGCGGCGCGCGGCGAAGGCGTGACGTGCAACAATGCGCCACTGTCGGGCAGCACGCGATTGGATTTCACCGGATCACGCGTGCCCGCCGATGAATTGCCACGGCTCGATGCGGACCTTGTGACGGTGACCAAGCCCAACAGCATCGCGATGCGGATGACGATGGTCGCCTGTGACCGCGCTGACTTGGTCGCAACGCTGCGTTGGGGCAATGAATGGGACATCGCCGCTGCGCACCTCGTCGCGCAGGAAGCAGGCGCAGTCGTGACCGATGCGCTTGGTGGACCCATTTTATATAATAAGCGCAAGCCATTGGATTTCGGCCTGATCTGCTGCGCGCCGGGGATACATGACGCCGTGGTAGAGCGCCTGTCGGGGCGTGCGGCGCGGATTTTGTCCGCGTCCTGAATTTGGGCAGATGGCGCGTTGAAACAACTTCAGCGCCACAAAGCCCGCGCTGTTAAACCCGCGTCCGCGTCCACAAAGCGTCGCGGTCCATGTGACGCGGGTTGTTGGCAACTGCATCGACAAACGCCTTGCGCACCCAGCGAAACTTTTCGGGGCGGCTGGTGAAAATACGTTGGTCCCACGCGTGGCTGTCGGCGGCGCGGACTTTGCGGGCGATCTCGCCATAAATACCTGCGGCGGATAGCACCGCCCAGCGCGCACGCAGCGGCAGATGCGCGGCCCCGACGCGTGCAGAGGCTTCATATTGTTCCGCCTCATCCGCCAGCCACCGACCCATCAACGCCAGTTTCTTGCGGTTATGCGGCTTCATATGCTCGCCCGGGGCGATATCGAGCATCGCCAGCCAGTCGTCGGGTAAATAACAGCGTCCGGCGGCGTCATCTTCGGCAATATCCCGCGCGATATTGGCAAGTTGAAAGGCGAGGCCAAGGTCACAGGCGCGGTCGAGCGTGGCATCGTCATCCGCCGGAACGCCCATCACCACGGCCATCATCACGCCCACGGCACCAGCAACATGGTAGCAATATTGGTACAGATCGCTTTCGCGGCGGGGGTGCCAGTCCGCGGCATCCAATGCGAAGCCCTCAATGACATCCTCCGCCATGCGCGCTGTAATGCCACACTCCCGCGCGACAACGCCGAGGCAGTCAAACGCAGGCTCACCTGTGGGCATGCCCGCCAGCGCTTTTGCAGTAAGCGTGCGAATGGCGGCAAGGCTTTCCTGCGGGTCGGTGACCGCTGCCATCGCGCCGCCATGGTCCTGACCATCGGCCATATCATCGCATTTGCGGCACCACGCATACAACAGCCACACGCGTTCGCGCGTGGTCCGGTCAAACAACCGGCTGGCGAAACGGAAGGACTTTGAACCCCGCGATATGCTGTCCTGCGCAAATTGAACAAGGGCAGGGCGATCAAATTCAGCCACGGCAAAAATCTGTGCAAGGGCTGATGGCGGCTTGGTTCACAAATCGTCTGCTTTCATCTGGAAGATGGTCTTGTGCGGCACATAGACGGCCATTTTGTCCAGCAAGCCGTCCAGCGTGTCCTCGACGATCATGATGCCCGCATGTTGCGGCCGGATAAAGCCGACATCGATCATATTCTGGTTGATGAGGCGCAGGATACCAACGCCGCGCAGTGGGACATCATCAACGCGCTGACCGGCGATTTTTTCAGCGGTGAGGGGGCCCATGCCGACAAGCTGCGGACGCTGTTTGTGGTCGGCGATTACAAGCAGGCGATCTTCCGCTTTCAGGGCACCAGCCCGGAGAATTTCCGCGCTGCCAGCGAACGCGTCAAAAGCTACATGCAGGCCGCTGTTGCCAATGCCGAGGCGGAGCGCAGCAATTTTCACCCGCAGCAA
>CALDKP010000247.1 GCA_937898535.1 uncultured Sphingomonadales bacterium
CTTTGGCGCAGCGAAGTCTTCAAACACGTCCTTGTTGTACACAATACAGTTCTGGAAGATTTCGATGAACGCAGCGCCGCGATGGGCGTGCGCCGCCTTCAGCACTTCTGGCAAATTCTTCGAAACGTCAAAACCGCGCGCAACAAACCGCGCGCCTGAACCCAGCGCAAACGCGCATGGCGTCGCTGGACGATCAACCGAGCCATAAGGGGTCGATGGGCTGTTCGTGCCGACGCGCGATGTTGGCGAATATTGGCCCTTGGTCAGACCGTAAATTTCGTTGTTGAACAGCATGATCTGGCAGTCCAGATTCCGGCGCAGCAAATGCATCGTGTGGTTGCCGCCGATTGACAACGCATCGCCATCGCCCGTGATAATCCATACATCAAGATCGGGATTGGCGAGCTTTACACCCGTCGCAACCGCAGGCGCGCGGCCGTGGATGGTATGAAAGCCATAGGTTTCCATATAATATGGGAAGCGCGAAGAGCAGCCGATGCCGCTGATGAACACGGTATTTTCGGGCGTGCCACCGATTTCAGGCATGGTGCGCTGCACCGCCTTCAAAATCGCATAGTCACCGCAACCGGGGCACCAGCGGACTTCCTGATCGGTTTCCCAATCCTTGGGCGTTGTCGCTTTCACGGGGGTCATATCGTTCATTATAAAGCACTCCCAATCGCGGCTTCAATTTCGGCGATAGTAAATGGCTGGCCGGACACTTTGTTCACGGGCTGCGCATCCACAAGGAACTGGTCACGCAATATGGTCTTCAACTGGCCCGTGTTCATTTCGGGCACGATGACTTTGTCAAAGCTCTTCAGCAACTCGGCCATGTTTTTGGGCATGGGCCAGATATGGCGAATGTGGACATGCGCGACATCGACGCCTTCTGCACGCTTGCGGCGCACAGCTTGCTTGATGGGTCCATAGGTTGATCCCCAGCCGACGACAGCGAGCTTCGCGCCTGCTGCGCCCTGCTCAACGATCTGGTCAGGAATGCTGTCGGCGACGCCGTTTACCTTGGCCGACCGGATGTCGGTCATCGCCTGGTGGTTGGCGGGTGCATAGTTGATGTGGCCGGTATCGACTTCTTTTTCGATACCGCCAATGCGGTGCAGCAATCCGGGCGTGCCGGGCTTCACCCATGGGCGCTTCAATTTATGGTCGCGCGAATAGGGCTTGAAGCCATCTTCGGGCACGCTTTCCAGAAACTCGACCGGGAACGGCTTATACTCTTCCAAATCGGGTACGAGCCATGGTTCAGCCGCGTTGGCGATATAGCCATCCGTAAGCAGCATCACTGGCGTCATATACTCAACCGCAATCCGCACAGCTTCCACCGCGCAGTCAAAGCAATCCACCGGCGAGCGCGCTGCGATCACGGGCATCGGTGCATCACCGTTGCGGCCATATACCGCTTGATACAGATCGGACTGCTCGGTCTTGGTTGGCAGGCCCGTCGAAGGACCGCCACGCTGGCTGTTGACGATGACCAAGGGAAGCTCGGTCATGATGGCAAGGCCCATAGCCTCACCCTTCAACGCGATGCCGGGACCTGATGAACTGGTAACGCCCAACTGACCCGCATAGCTTGCGCCGATGGCCGAACAAATCGCGGCAATTTCATCTTCGGCCTGGAATGTGGTGATCCCATATTCTTTCAAGCGGCTGAGGTGATGCAAGATCGCGGATGCTGGCGTGATGGGGTATCCGCCGAAGAACATCTTGAGGCCAGCCAGCTGCGCCCCCGCAACCAAACCAAAAGAGATAGACTCAGCGCCCGTCACCGTCCGGTAAAGACCCGCAGGCGCAGGCGCGGCATCGACATGATATTGCTTCAGCGGTCCAGCCAGTTCAGCCGTCTCGCCATAAGCGTGACCAGCATTCAGCGCCGCGATATTGGCGTCGGCCAGAACCTGATTCTTGGCGAATTTTGCGTTCAGCCAATCGATGATAGGCTGACGATCACGATCGAACATCCACAAAGCAAGGCCAAGCGTCCACATATTCTTACAGCGCAACGCGTCCTTGTTGCCCATGCCAAACGGCTTGACGGCTTCCAGCGTCAGCGCGCTGATGTCGAACGCCAGCACTTGCCATTTCGCAAGGCTGCCATCTTCAAACGGGTTGGAGGTGTATTTGGCTTTATCCAGGTTGCGCTGGTTGAACTCGCCTGTGTCTGCGATAATCAAACCGCCTTCGCGCAACGAGCCGACATTGGTTTTCAATGCCGCAGGGTTCATGGCGATCAGCACATCGGGTTGGTCGCCAGCGGTGTCGATTGCCGACGATCCGAAGTTAATCTGAAACGCCGAAACACCGAAAAGCGTCCCGATTGGTGCACGGATTTCTGCAGGAAAGTCAGGGAATGTCGCAAAGTCATTGCCCGCCAGTGCGGACGACAGCGTAAACTGTCCCCCGGTCAACTGCATGCCGTCGCCGCTGTCCCCTGCAAAGCGCACAACAACTGCGTCGCTGTGCACTGGAGTATGTCCGGTCGTCTTTTCGTCTTTGAATGCCGTAGCCATTCGTTCTAACCCGTCTTTAATTGCAACTTTATCGTGTTTTGCCTAATCCCATTCGAGGCACACTGCAATGTTAGAAAAACTATAGGTGGATATGCTAGACGCATTGGCCAAGCCACCTTAGGAAGCGGCCGATATGGAGAACGTGATGACCGATACCCCCCCTTATGTGCGCCCAGATGTCGCATTGTTTCTGCAATTTCTGAACGCTGTACCCGGCCCTAAATTTTGGGAAGTGCCCGCCAATGACGCACGCGCGATGACGACTGCCATGCGCGACGTTGCGGATGCACCCATTGGCGAGCTAGCGGTTATGCGTGATCTTTCGATTCCCGGACCCGCAGGCAACATTCCCGCGCGATTATATGACAGCCGCGAAGAGCGCGATGCCGGCCCTGTCATGGTATTTTACCATGGCGGCGGATTCGTTATCGGCAGCCTGTATACCTATGATCCCTATTGCGCCGAAGTTGCGCGCCTTCTCGATCTGCCGGTCATCTCTGTCGATTATCGACTGTCCCCCGAACATCCATTCCCTGCCCCAGCCGAAGATTGTGAAGCCGCAACCCGCTGGATTGCAACAAGCCCGGCTGAACTTGGGCGGCAAGTCACTGGACTGATTACGTCAGGCGACAGTGCTGGCGGCAACTTAACGATTGTGACCACAATGGCGCTTCGCGACCGTCCGGCCGCCGTGCCCGTATTGTTGCAGCATCCGATTTACCCGGTCGTCACGCTCGATACTGACTGGCCAAGCATGCGCGAATTTTCCAAAGGCTATTTGCTAACCGAAGAAGCAATGGCCTATTTCGGCGAAGGCCACGCAGCAACGCCCGGAGATTACCGGTCCGAGCCGTTGAATTTCAGCCAACGGGGCATGCCGCCGAGCCTCGTCACCACCGCAAGCCTTGATCCCTTGCGCGACCAAGGCATCGCCTATGTTGAAAAGCTGAAGCAGGATGGCGTGCGCGTCGAACATCGCAGTGCCGAGGGAAATATTCACGGGCATATCAACATCCGCCAAGGCATTCCTTCCGCCCAATCGGACATCGAAGGCAATATCGCCGCGCTGAAAAACCTGCTTGCAGACGTGACGGCAACAGCATGAGCATAGCTTTGGAAGATTTACCCTACCGTCCCTGTGCGGGAATCATGCTCGCCAATATGCAGGGGAAGATATTTGTCGGGCAACGCTTGGACAGCCCCGACGGAACCGATGCATGGCAAATGCCGCAAGGCGGCATCGACGATGGTGAAGATGCAGAGGCAGCGGCGCTGCGCGAGTTATTCGAAGAAACCGGCGTGCGCGCCGATTTGGTCGATATTCTCGCCCGCAGCCGCGACGAACATTTCTACGACTTACCCGATGATATGATTGGCCGCATTTGGAAGGGCAAATATCGCGGGCAACGCCAGCATTGGTTTTTGATGCGCTTCAAAGGCACGGATGCCGATATCAACATCGAAACGTCGCATCAGGAATTCAGCAAGTGGCAGTGGATCGATGCACAGCAACTGCCGCAACTGATCGTGCCGTTCAAAAAGCGGCTGTACGAGAATATTCTCGCGGAGTTTGCCGAACTGATTTGACTTCGTTCAGCGTGCTGAACGCATCCGCGCCCTTAATTGGGTTGCGGAACCGGCACGCCACCAATGGTTGGTTTCGCATCCGCTGCACTTGCCTGCATTTGCTGTTTTTCGCTCGCCTTGCTGGATGCAAGCGAAAGCCGGTCAACAGCACTGCAGTCCGCACGGCATAATGTTTTCAGCCGCGCGATATTCTTGCCCGCCTGCTCAATTGCGCCTTTGGCAATCATCGCATCTGCCTGCTCAGCCAATGCAATCTGATCATTGGGCTCAAGCTCCAACGCTTCTGTGTAAAAGCGGATCGCTTTCCCATTCAGTCCTTGGGCCTTAACCGCACGGGCCATCGCAATATATGCAGGGCGATTGCGCGGGTCGACCGCGAGTGCTGACTCATACCAGCTAATGGCATTGTCGAACCGTGCAGCGGCCGATTCCTGGTCACCCGTCTGCATCAGCGCAATGGAACGGGCATCGATATCATCATCCGCGCGTCCGCCGATGCTGGCGCTCGACATGACCGCTAGAGTGAACGACAGCGCAATGGCCGCGGGAGAAAAACGCATAAACAATATCCATATCTTTTTGGAACGTGATGCTATCACAGCTTTTGGAGCCTCGCGAAGAAGAAACCGTCGCTGCCATCATGATGCGGGGTCAACAGCACGCCGTCGCCGTCGGCTCGGCCCATCGACACGCCGGTATCCACCGCGCGCCAGCCCGAATGCGATTTTAAGAACGCAGCCACTTGGCCCTTGCCCTCACTCTCGATGAGCGAGCACACGGCATAAACAAGATAACCGCCACGCACGACCATGTCGGCGCCAATGTCCAAAAGCTTCGCCTGTTCATCAACAACGCGCTTCAACCGCGCCGCATCCAAGCGCCAGCGCGTCTCTGGATTGCGCCGCCATGTGCCGCTTCCCGAACAAGGTGCGTCAATGAGGACAAGGTCGCAGCCACCGACAAATTCGGACAGCATCTCTTTTTCCTTGCCCGGATTGAGCAAGCGCGTTTCGATATTGGTGGCACCCGACCGGTTGGCCCGTGGTTTCAATTGGTCCAGCCGGTTGCGGTTTGTGTCGGTTGCAATCAACCGCCCCTGATTTCGCATAGCTGCGGCGAGTGCGAGGGTTTTGCCGCCCGCACCAGCGCATAGGTCGAGCACTGTGCCTAAACCCTTGGCCTGACATGCCTCTACAATCAGCTGGCTTCCGAGATCCTGAATTTCAACCAAACCGTTTTCCACGGCAGGGTGGCTGTCGATGGCAGTCCCGCCCGGCAGGCGGAGCGCATATTCGAGATGTGGAAGGACTTCAGCGTCGGGAAACACAGCCGATACTTCAGCGCAGCTTGCCTTCAACGCATTCACGCGCAAGTCCATGGGGGCGCGGTCAAGCAGGCTTGCCTGCTCGGCCTCGTCAACATGGGCGGAGAACAAAGGCTTGATCCATTTGGGCAATCCGCCACCCGTTGATCGCGCTTCGCCGGGTTCAATGGCTGCTGGACCATAATCGGTCCCGTCGAATAACGCGGCCAGTTCCGGATCGGCATCCGCCATTGCCACAAAGGCAGAGCGCGCCGTCGCTGGCCTTTTCCCAAAGCGGCGGATGGCGCCCCAGGCTAAATCGCGGACAGCACGGCGGTCTTTCGAACCGGCATAACGCCGTTCGGCAAAAAAGCGCTTTGCAAGCTGGTCAGCAGAAGCGCCGCCATCACGTGCGGAAAGGATGATTTGGTCAACCAATTCAATGGCTGACTGCAGGCGAGCAGCAGGTCTCATGCCTCAACGCGTCGGATAATTTGGAGCTTCCCGCGTGATTGTAACGTCATGTACATGGCTTTCCCGTAATCCGGCATTGGTGATGCGCACAAACTGCGCGCGTTCCTGAAGGTCCGCAATCGTGCGCGAACCGGTATAACCCATAGCTGCTTTGACGCCGCCGACAAGTTGGTGAATGACATCGCGTGCTGGGCCCTTGAAAGGCACCTGCCCTTCAATGCCTTCTGGAACCAGTTTAAGCTGGTCCTTAATATCCTGCTGAAAATAACGATCAGCAGAGCCACGCGCCATCGCGCCAACGCTGCCCATGCCGCGATAGCTTTTATAAGCACGCCCCTGATACAGGAATGTTTCGCCCGGCGCTTCTTCGGTTCCCGCCAACAGCGAGCCGACCATCACCGAAGATGCCCCGGCCGCAAGTGCCTTCGCCAAGTCGCCCGACGTCCGTAATCCGCCATCGGCGATGATTGGAATGCCCGACTTTGCGGCTTCGGCCGCCGATTCCATAACCGCAGTCAATTGCGGTACGCCAACGCCAGCAACAACGCGAGTGGTGCAAATGGAGCCTGGGCCGATACCAACCTTGATACCATCCGCACCCGCATCAATCAGCGCACGTGTCGCCGCCGCAGTCGCGACATTTCCGGCAACGACCTGAACTTCAGGTGCCATACGCTTAATCTCTGCAACCGCAGCGGCAACCATGGCGCTATGGCCATGGGCCGTGTCGACGACGATGAGGTCACACTCAGCGTCAATCAACGCCTTGGTATAGGCCATGCCCTTATCGCCGACAGTCGTCGCCGCAGCGACGCGCAGGCGTCCTGTGCCGTCCTTTGTTGCGTTGGGATATAAAACAGCCTTCTCGATATCCTTTACGGTAATCAAGCCGATGCAATGATAGGCGTCATCGACGACCAAAAGCTTTTCGATGCGCCGCTGATGCAGCAAACGGCGGGCTTCTTCCTGCGTGACGGACGATGCAACCGTGGCGAGATTTTCATGCGTCATCAACTCGGACACAGGCTGCGCCGGATTTCCGGCAAAGCGCACGTCACGATTGGTCAAGATGCCAGCCAGCTTACCGCTCGCCTCAACAACCGGGATGCCGGAGATGGAATGCGCCGACATCAATGCTTGCGCTTCCGCCAAGGTCGCTTCGGGTGCGATGGTGATGGGGTTCACCACCATGCCGCTCTCAAAACGCTTCACCTGACGCACGGCCGCACATTGCTCTTCAATGCTCAGGTTACGGTGAAGGACGCCAATGCCGCCCAGCTGCGCCATGACGATCGCCATGCGCGCTTCGGTGACGGTGTCCATTGCCGACGATAGCACTGGAATGTTCAGTGATATGCTTTTGGTCAGCTGCGTGCGGGTGTCGGCCTGGCTTGGCAAAATGTCAGATGCCCCGGGCTGCAACAGCACGTCGTCAAATGTAAGTCCGAGGGGAATTTCTTTCATTGTGCCACCGCTTTAAGCTTTGATTCGTGGCGGCCCATGTAAACAGTAAGTCGCTTATTCGCCAGCCTTCTTGGATTTATATTTTCTGGCGTCCGCAAAATAGCGACCAAGCGCAATGTGCAGGTCAGCGTCATCCGCAGCGCCGCCAAGCACAGTCTTATCCGTAAGCTCATCATCAGGGCCGTGATAATCACTGCCCAGAAACTTTTGCATCAGCTCAAGATCGGCGAACGAACCACCCACCATGAGCGCAGGCACGCCCTTTTGCGCGAGTGCCCAGCCGTCCTGCCTTTGGATAAACGCATTTGCATCGGTCGAACTTTCAATCGCCCTGCCCGTCTTTTTCGCCACCGCCTCAACCGTGGCATCCAACGGAGTGGTTCCACGGCCGATGATGGCAACCTTTGAGCCGCGCGGCGCAATGGCGATTGTATCAACGTTTAGCGAAATCACGATCTGATCAAGCGGCAAAGCTGGCTTTTCAGCGAAAGCATAAGCACCCAATAGGCCGCTTTCTTCCGCGGTTGTCGCTACAAAATAGATATCGCGATCATGCTTTTTCTTCGCCAAGCTCTTCGCGATTTCGTTCAGCACGGCAATGCCGCTGGCATTGTCCACGGCACCATTACAAATCCGGTCCGGCGCACCCTCTGGCGCACAAATACCCAAATGGTCCCAATGCCCCATGAACAAAACCGCGCCGCTGCCCTTTTTACGACCAGCAATCTTGCCAACAACGTTTGAGCTGTTGAAACGGTAAATGTCCGTCGTGACTTTGAAATCTGCGTCAATGCCAAGTGGCTCGCCCGCATAATCGCTGGCCTTGGCATGCGCGCGCAACTTATCCCAATCTTGCCCGGCGGCGGTTATCATCGCGACAGCAAACTCGGCACTAATGGCACCTTCCAGCGGCGCGCGCTTTTCGCGGCTCTCCAGTGCGATCGGACGGGATAGCAACAGACGTCTCAGTGACGGCCAACTTCCCTGCCCGTCGCCGATGAAGATAACCGCCTCTGCCCCCGCAGCGATAAGCGCTTCGCGCCGCGCGCGGGGTGACTTCATGTTGTTCGGAACATTTTCGGCGTCAAACAACACAAGGGCGGCTTTTCCGGCAACATCTGCAGCCACCGAACCATCTGCCTTTACGCCTGCACCGGTAAATATCAGCGGCAAATCTGTACGCGCATAATCGGCCTGTTTACCAATCAGGATGATTTCTTGAGAAGCGATGCGCAGTTTGCGACCCTTGGCCGTAAATGCATATTCCGCACTGCCCTGCCCGCGCTGAATCAAGGGAACAGCATCAAACCAACTTCCGTCTGTCGCAGCCGGTTTTAACCCCGATGTCGCCCATTGCTGCGCAATATACTGAACCGTTTTTGCCTCGCCCTCAGTGCCGGGTTTACGGCCTTCAAACGCATCGCTTGCCAATATTTCGATATGTGCGCGCAGGTCAGCTTCGCGCACTGCCTTGGCGTGCACCGAACCCGCGGCAATTGCTGCAAAGCTGACAAACACTGCAAAATAGGCAAGACGCATAAATGATCGCTCCGGA
>CALDKP010000248.1 GCA_937898535.1 uncultured Sphingomonadales bacterium
ACAAGCTAGTGACTGGAGTTCAGACGTGTGCTCTTCCGATCTCTGCCCATGCCGGGTTAAGTCCGCCCGGCTGACCATTCAGCGCAACACTCCATGCAATCGCGCCACCCCAATCATGTCCCGCAATGATGAACTTGTGAATGCCAAGCGCATCAGCCAGGGCAAAGATATCCGCGGTCAACTTGTCAGCGGTATAGGCGTCAACATTTTGCGGCTTTGATGAATTTCGATAGCCCCGCTGATCGGGCGCAATGCAGAAGAACCGGTCCGCAAAATGGGCGATCTGGTGCCGCCATGTGCGGTGCGATTCCGGAAATCCGTGCAAAAATATTATCGCAGGATTGGCGGGATCGCCTACCGTAAACGCATCCATTTCAATCCCTGTCGATAGGGAGAAACGGCGATGGTTTAGTTCGGTCATGATATTATGCCTTATAGAGTTGCGACAGTTATTGGACCGCGCTTCTCTGTAAACGCAAACACGCCCATTTTGATTGTAAGAAATCGGCACACGCGTGGAGCTACTAGACACTTCGCTCCGTCATAACATGCGCAAAACTCGGCTTTAGTTAACGCGCTTAACGCGAATGCCGCTATTGTTAACGACAAGCATATAGCTGCCAACCGCACCACGTTTGATTTTAAACTTTTGCCCGTTCTTTAAAATGGCCCAGCTTGTTTCAGTGGTTTGCCATGTGCCAGCGTCTTTGACGGTAAACTGATATCGGCCATTGCCCAATGCTTGAATTCCTTCAAGCGCGCCCTCGATCTGCTTGAACTCTTCGTCCTGCTCCTCGTCGCTTTCGCCAAAGAACGGAATTTTGGGTAAGGAGAAACCAAATAACGACCGCTTGGTCTTCCGCACTTCGCCTTGATCGAGCAACACGACCTGCCGACTTTCGGTTGCCTCTTCCAAAGACTTGCTGGCCGCGTCGAAGCATTCCAAGCGCGTAGCAGCATCTGCCAAGGCGCGGCACGCAATGATGTCGCTATAAACTTTGGGACGATTGACGGTCGTTTCGGCTGCATGCGCTGATGACGCGCATAGGCCAGCGATAAGAACGGCATAGGTCAGCTTTGGCATTTTCGTCTCTCCCGCATTGGACAGTCGTTTCGTTTGCACGCGAGGCTAGCGGCTATTCGCCCGGTGCACTAGCCTTGATCGCCAGCGCGTGGACGCGCGTTCCCGGAATATCACCCAGCGCCTTGTTCACCATCCGCTGCCGCATCAGGCGGGACACGCCCGCAAATGCTGCACTCTCTATTTCCACCGTGAAGTGCGATTCACCTGAACCATCGTCACCGCTATGGCCATGGTGTTTTGCGCTGTCGTTGATGACCGCGAGATGTGTGGGCGCAAATGCTGCCGTCAGCAGCGATTCCATTTCAATATGTGCAGGGCCTTTTTCCATAAGCTCTGTATTCCCATATCCGCAGTTTTTCGCCAAGGGGAATTATGGATTCGCGGCAGCCCTTTGACCGATTTCACGGCCGCGTTCGCGGTGCGCAGCGGCATTGCGCGCATCCGCACTGCCGTGAGGCAGGCGAATTTCGCGCGCCTGACCCGCATGGCCAGCTTGCGTCGGCCAACGGCCCCGGCGACTATCAATATCTGTGCCTTGAACATGTCCGGCAGTTTAATGCCGGCTATAACTGGTTCGCGGGCATGACCGCCGAAGAAATCATGGAAGCGCAAAGCCCGATAAATGTGTGGCCAAGCGAAACACGGGCCTTTCGTGCCAGTGGCAGTGTCGATTCGCCGCCCAAATGGGCGGACTTTAAAGACCCGTTGGATGCCATATCCACCCGTTTTCGATCACGCATGCCCAAGCAACGCGCCGACGGGCAGTTCCT
>CALDKP010000249.1 GCA_937898535.1 uncultured Sphingomonadales bacterium
TGTTGATCGGCAAGCACGTCACGGTGGGGCACATGGTCATTTTGCACGGCTGCACGATTGGCGATGAATCGCTGATTGGCATGGGCGCGGTGGTGCTCAATGGTGCCAAAATCGGCAAAAACTGCCTGGTGGGGGCCGGTGCATTGGTCACCGAAGGCAAGGAATTCCCGGACGGCTCCATGATCGTCGGCTCGCCCGCCAAGGTGGTGCGTGAACTGACGCCCGAGCAGATCGAAGGTCTGCGTCAGAGCGCTCGCAGCTACATGCAAAACGCACGACGATTCAAGACGGGCTTGAAGAAAATCGGCTGACTCCGGCAGCCCAGCAAAACCATCTAACTTGTAAGGATCAGCCCGCGCGGCTGTTGATTGAACTGTGTCCGAACTCCATAAATTTATTTTCGAAGGCCTGCCGGTGCGCGGCATGCTGGTGCGCCTGACCGACAGCTGGCAGGACGAGGCCCCTACATGGGCGCCAAATGGCCGCGTCATCCAGTTTTTCCGCACGGCGAAGGGCAGCGGCAAAACCAGTATTTGGCAAGTCGACCTAACGGGATCAAACGAACGCCAATTGCCGACGCCCGTTGACGGATCGGACCCCGCATGGGGACCTGTATTGCCGTGAGTGCGTTTGAATCACATTTCTGATATAGTTTCCGCTACACAGATGCGGGGCAAGTCGAAGGAGAAGACCATGAAGACGAACACTATCAAGATGGCCGCCATATTGCTGGCATCGACCGCGCTCGTTGCAGGCTGCGGCAAGAAAAAGGTCGAGCAACTACCACCGGCGGCCGAAGGCACCGATTATGGCCAGACCCAGACGGCCCCGAATGTCGATGCTAACCAGATCGTTCCCGGCAGTCAGGAAGATTTCCTCCAGCAAGTTGGCCAATTTGGCGACCGCATTTTGTTTGACACCGATCGCTTCAATGTTGATCCCGAAGATCAGGCAACGTTGCAGCGTCAGGCACAATGGCTTGCGCGCTATCCCAATACCCGCATCACCGTGGAAGGTCATGCCGACGAACGCGGAACGCGCGACTACAACCTCGCGCTCGGCGAACGCCGCGCCAATGCTGCAAAAAGTTACCTGACCTCAATCGGTGTCGACGCAAGCCGCATCGAGACCGTCAGCTACGGCAAAGAACGCCCATCGGCTTTGGGTTCAGACGAACAAGCCTGGGCGCAAAATCGCCGTGCGGTGACTGTTACCGTTCAGTAAATATCAAGTCCTCCCTGTTGACGTGCGATGGGGAGGATGCTTTCATCGAAGCGTATCGGCTGTTTACGCCGCTTTTCTTGACAAGGCTTTTCACTTTCGCACATGTTGTGTGAAATTTCGGGGGCCGCAATTCAATGAACGACGACATATCTCAACGGCATAGCGCATTCCGTTTCCATGGCAGTTGGCTGGAATTTGCCCGCATTGCCTTTCCCAACCTGCTGCTGACCATTGTCACGCTCGGCATTTATCGGTTTTGGGCAACCACCCGCGAACGCGAATATCTGTGGAGCAAGACGGACTTCATTGATGAGCGTCTGGAATGGACGGGCAAGGGCATGGAGCTTTTTATCGGCTTCATCATGGCTTTCCTGCTGATCGGCCTACCCCTCATCGTCATTCAGTTGATATCGCAGGGGCTGATTTTCCGCGGCGAGGCAATCCTCGCGGCAGTCATGACGCTGATGATGTTCCTGCTGCTATTTTACCTGACGGGCGTCGCATATTTCCGTGCGCTCCGGTACCGGCTGAGCCGGACCTATTGGCGCGGTATCAGAGGCGGCAGCGACGACCCCGGTTTTCAATATGGCCTGGCCTATATGTGGAAAAGCGTCGTGGGTTGGCTGCCCA
>CALDKP010000250.1 GCA_937898535.1 uncultured Sphingomonadales bacterium
GGGTAGAAACGGCAAGATAAATAAGGCTGAGCACCGCAGAGGTGGTCTTTGGCAAGAACAGCCAAGCGCCCGATTGCAAAATGCGGCGCCCACTCCCCTGTTTTTGTTCAGCCATTACGCCAGATCCCCGATTAGTCTGCGGGACTAGTGCACTTCCGCCGTTAATCAAAGCCATGTCATGATGTGCAGGGAAAAAATTGAACGCGCCGCAAACTGGTCGCAAAAATCTATCAATGGCGATAGATGCCCTGTTGTATGAATAATCCAAGACAGAATAACGGCGCGGCGGCCGTCAAATCGGACGTCATTTTCCTGTTCAACCATGATGCGGGTCACCAAGTGGCGCATTTGGCGGGGATAGCTGGCGCATTCGCTTTAAGTGAAAAAGCCTACCGGGCGATTGTTGTCTTTGGCAGTGACGTGACGCGACAAGAGGTCGAAAGGCTGCTGACACCCGAACAGATTGCCGCCTTGCATTGGCGATCTCTCGCGCTCCCCGAACGGCTCAAGACGCTTACCAACGGCCTGAACCGGATCGTGCCCGTTCACCGGATATTGCGTTTATATTGGCATAATGCGTTCTTGCGGAAATCCGTCGCCATCGTGTCGACGGAACGCACATGCCTTACCCTGAAACGCCATTGGACCAAATTTCGCCGTCGCAAACATTGCCCTGCCTTTGTCTGTGTGCCGCATGGGGCGGGGGACCGGAATGTATCTTTTCACCCTGCATTCCGGGACTTTGACCTGTTGATGGTCAGCGGACAAAAGGTTGTGGACCAGATGGTGGATGCTGGCGTGTCCACGCCCGAACGCTGCCGGATCATCGGATACCCAAAGTTCGACATTTTACGGGGGCGCACCCCTGAAACATTTTTCGACAACGGCAAGCCGACGTTTTTATACAACCCGCATTTCGATCCACATATGTCCAGCTGGTTCGATCACGGGGCCGACATATTGGAATTTTTTTACCAAAATGCGGACCGTTACAATCTGATCTTTGCGCCGCATGTGATGCTATTTTATAAAAAGGTGCATATTTCACCCGAATATCGCGTGACCCGCACGCGGCCAGATATTGATCCCAAATATTATGATGCCCCGAATATCCGGATCGATGTGGATAGCGCGCGCCTGTTTGACATGAGCTACACCTTGTCCGCAGACGTCTATATTGGCGATGTTTCAAGCCAGGTGTATGAATTTCTGCATCGCCCGCGCGCCTGTTTTTTCATCGATACGCACAGTGCGGCGTTGCCCGGCGCGCCGCCAGAATATGATTTCTGGAACAACGGTCCGGTTGTCCGCACGGCCAAGCAGTTGATAGCATTGTTGCCCGATCATGCGCAGATTGCCGCGCAATATCGCAAAGCCCAAGAGCAGCGGATGGCCTACACCGCCGACCAAAGCGATCCGCGCCCCGCGTCGGAACGTGGAGCGGAGGCGTTGCGCCAATATATTGAAAGCTTAGCGAGCTGAAGAGGGCGCCTATGCGCTGCGGAAATCCAGAATGCCCCAATTGCCCTCGGCAGCAGCCTTCATAAACCGTTTGGACGGGTTCACGGCATAGCCTTCGTCCGCGAAGTCTAAAGTGAACCGGTCGCTCAGATCGTCCGAATAAAAACGGATATGCGCGTCTTTGCGGTTAATGCCCTGTTGCGACAGCCATTCCTGCACGCGGCGCAGTTTTTCTTCGGCGTAGCAATTCTCGCCGTCGATGCGGTGCATCATTTGGCCGTCTGCTTGGCTGATATGACGCGTCGCAATAACCGCATCAAAACCAATTTCGGCTCCGATGTTGTCCGCATAAAAATGTGGTGCAGCGGTGGCCATCACCAGCAATGCGCCGCGCGCGCGATCGGCGTCTATGCGGGCAACGGCCCCCGGCTGAAGGCCTTCGCGCACAAGCTGTTCGGTAAAATCGGCGACGATATTGGATAAGCTGTCCGGACAAATTTTGCGCCCGATAAACATCGCGATCCCAAATTGTTTCAGCGGTTTGCGCCCATATAGGCGAAGCTTATACCCCAGCATCGCCGCGATCCAGATCGGCAGCAATGCCAGCCGAATGGGCGCGGTACGCCGGGCATAAAATAGCAGAAAATGCGTAAATGTCGGGCGACGGGTTATCGTCTTGTCGAGATCATATATTGCAATATTCATATTTGGTCGCCAAGCCCCAGCCCAAGGTATGCCAAATGCGTTGGCGTGCCCCCCGATTTGGACGCGTTTAGGAGAAGCTGTTTGCAAGCGCAATGGACCTGCATCGTCCTTGCTGGGCAAAGGCCCGGACCGGATATGTTTGCACAGCATTTCGGGCTGAAGCTGAAAGCTTTGGTGCCCGTGCGCGGTGAACCGATGATTAGCCATGTCGTGCGGACGCTGCGTGCGTCGCCGCATATCGGTGAAATCATTGTCCTATGTCAGGAGCCCGACGCGCTGCGTTCCGCGGTAGATGCCGCAGGCGGCGCAACGCTGGTCGAAAGCCTGAGCAGTATATCGCTGAGCATCAAGCGGCAGGTGGATGCATTAGGATTTTCGTCGCCGATATTGGTGACCACTGCGGACCACCCCTTGTTAACCGTTGATATGATCGCCGAATTTCTGGGTAAAGCCGATGGCGATGTTGCCATTGCGATGGTGGAGCGCAAGACAATGTTGGCGCAGTTTCCCGACGCCAAACGCACATGGTTGCGTTTTTCGGACGGCGCATGGTCCGGCGCAAATCTCTTCGCGTTGATGAGCCTCAAGTCCGCATTCGCACTCGATTTATGGGCAGAGGCCGAACAGGATCGCAAGAAAGCATGGCGCCTGTTCATGCACTTCGGGGTGCGGCTGGCCTTGCGCGCGCTGACCCGCACGATTGGATTGCGGCAGGCGTTGACGATTGCGGGCAAACGCCTTGGCCTTGTGGCTACGCTGGTGCCGATGTCTGACCCTGTCGCTGCAATCGACGTCGATAAGGTTGCCGACCATATATTGGCGGAGCACATTCTTATCGACCGCGAAACAGTGGCGCGTTCACATCTGGCGGCTTGATTAGCGGCCCATTTTCTTTTGCCGCCGTCTTTGCACGGACGATCCGATACCCATAGCTTCGCGATATTTCGCAACGGTGCGGCGGGCAATGTCGAAGCCTTTTGCCGTCAATAAATCGACCAGCGTGTCATCGGACAGTATCTTTTCACCCTCGGCATCAATCAAGGATTTGATGTGGCTTTTGACGGCTTGCGCCGACGCGCCTTCACCGTCGGCGGATTGAACGCCCGATGAGAAGAAATATTTGAGATCAAACAGGCCGCGTCCGCAATGCAGATATTTGTTGCTCGTGACCCGGCTGACGGTGGATTCATGCATGTCGATGGCATCGGCCACTTGCCGCAGCGTGAGTGGCCGCAAATGGGCGACGCCCTTGCGAAAAAAGCCGTCCTGCTGCTTCACAATCTCGGTGGCGACCTTGACGATGGTGCGCTGTCTTTGATCCATGGCTTTGATGAGCCAATTGGCATCTGCCATGCAGTCGCTGAGCCAGGCTTTTGTGGCTTTGTCGTGCCCAAGCTCGGCAACATAGCTGCGGTTGATGAGGATACGGGGCAGGTTGGCGCTGTTCAGTTCGATGGCCCAGCCTTCGCCGCGCGGCGTCACAAATATGTCGGGTGTGACGGCAAGCGTATCTTCGCTTTCGAACCGGCAGCCGGGTTTTGGATCATAGCCGCGCAGTTCGACCAACATATCGCGCAAGTCTTCGTCGTCGACGCGGCACATACGCTTAAGCTGGTCAAACGCACCCTTTGCCACCAAGTCGAGATTGTCGATGAGCTTGGCCATGCAGGGGTCATAACGATCCGCCTCGCGCGCCTGAATGGCAAGGCATTCGGACAGGTTTCGCGCGCCAACGCCGGTTGGGTCGAACCGCTGCAGCTCGGTGAGCGCGGCCTCCATGTCGGCCACGGAAACGCCAAGCCGGTAGGCCGTCGCCATCAGGTCCTCGCCAACATAGCCCGTGGGTTCGATATGTTCGATAATCTGCTGGACCAGAAACAACTGCCGTCCGGAAAGGCTCGATCCTGCCTGCGCCATCAAATGTTCGCGCAGGCTGATGTCGCGTGCGGCAAAGCTGTCGAAATCAGGGCCGTCGGCGTCAAAGCCACTGGGCGCTGCGCTGCCCGAAAACCCAAGCATGCCATCGGCCCCGCCCACGCTGTCCGATGGGGTGTCATGGTGGAACGTTTCTGCGCTGAAATCGACATCCAGCGCGTCCGATGTGCCTTGGCCATCGCCACTCAGCAGGTCGTCACTCGCCCGCTCGCCACTGTCGTTCAATGCGGGCGAGAAATCCTCGGTCGGCGCATCAGGGGCAGCGTCGCTGGCGCCTGTTTCCAAAACGGGATTACGTTCCACCTCTTCCGCGATAAATGCTTCAATTTCGAGCGACGACAATGCCAGCAATTTAATCGCCTGCTGCAGTTGCGGTGTCATCACCAGCGACTGGCTTTGGCGAAGATCGAGACGGGGTGCTAATGCCATGACGTTATGGTTCCGTCATCGCCGCAAATCACATTGCAAAACTCTCGCCGAGATACAGGCGGCGCACATTGGGATCGGCGACCAACGCCTCGGGCGACCCTGCGAACAGAACCTGCCCGCCATAAATGATGCACGCGCGGTCAACGATATCGAGCGTTTCGCGCACATTATGATCGGTAATCAGCACGCCAATACCGCGGGTTTTGAGTTCTTTCACAAGGTCGCGAATATCGGAAATGGATATCGGGTCGATGCCGGCGAAAGGTTCATCGAGCAACATGATCGACGGATTGGCCGCCAGCGCGCGGGCAATTTCACAGCGCCGCCGCTCGCCACCCGAAAGCGCCATTGCGGGTGCACTGCGCAAACGGGTGAGGCCAAATTCGCCAAGCAATTTTTCCAACCGCTCGTGGCGCGCGTCTGCATCGGGTTCTGCCATTTCCAGAACCGCGCTGATATTTTGTTCCACGGTCATGCCGCGGAAAATCGATGTTTCTTGCGGCAAATAGCCCAAGCCCAAAATCGCGCGGCGGTACATGGGCAGGTTGGTGATGTCCGCGCCATCCAACGTGATGCGGCCGCTGTCGGGCTTTACCAGCCCCATGATGGAATAAAAGCAGGTGGTCTTACCCGCGCCATTGGGGCCAAGCAGACCCACCACTTCGCCCTTCGCAACCGAAAGCGACACATCGGTCAATACCGCACGCTTGTCATAGCTTTTGGCGATGGAAACGACACCCAGTCCGGATTGCACGCCGTCGTCCGTCGTCGCATCCGCAGCGGGAGAAGTTGCAGTCATGCTGTCCATATCCAAATTTCGCCCGCGATTTTGCCGTTGATATCCAACAGACAGCTAATGAATGCTGACCCATTTTGCAATTGGCATGATTTATGCTGCCCCGTTTTGGAGGCCGTTCGGGGTTGCCCCCTAATTTTTGCGCTGCGGAACGCTAAACGAACCGGTAACGCGGCCGCCCGAATTGGTGGTATTGGCAGGGCCACCGGCATTGAGGGTTGAGCGGCCTGAATTTAGGTCGATGACAAGCCTGCCACCGTTTAGCCGGTTGCTGCCTTGTACCAGATTCACATTGCCAATCAGTGTGATCAGGCTGGAGTCCAGATCATATATGGCCGAGTTGCTGGTCGCGCGCAGATCATCTTTGGTGATGGTCACGCCGCCCGTGGCATCGAGGCGATTTACGTCCACGCCGCCATTGTCGGAATAGGCAGCTGTCACGCGATTTGCTTTGAGCGTAAGCCCCGCCTGCGTCGCAGTTACACCGCCGGCAAGAACAACGCGGTCTGCGCGATCCTGAAGCTCCATCGAACCCGCAGCGAAATCGACCGGTGCGTTGCTATTATGGTTGCGAATGCTTTGCGCCGACGCCGAAGACAGCATCATAATGCCAGCAACCGCCGCGGCAAATCCAAAGGAGATAGAAGCTTTGCTCATGTTGGCCTCACTTAATCGCATTCTGCTCGATACGCAAACGAACGCCGCCATCTAGTCTGACGACGCGCGTATCCAGGTCAGCGCGCAATCGTCCGGCATGGAAGGTTCCGACCTTTGTTCGGCCGCTCACTGGGCCAAAGCTTTGCATCGTCCGGTTTTTCAACGACAGCTCCACATTGCTGGCAACCATGTCATAGCCGGGCGATTCAACGGCCAATGGGCCCGTCACGCGCATGGTTTCCTTGCCAAGGTCATAGCTGCCGCGCTGTGCGATGATGGAGGCCGGGCCGTCGTTCAACGATATCCTGCCCGACAATGATGTCATGTCGAGAACAGGCTGTGCCGATGTCTTCTGGACAGCGCTGCCGGCGCGTAGCGAAAAGGGGCGGCCTTTGCTGTCTTCGCCGCGATACAGTGCCTCGACAACGCGCAACCGCTCACGCGACAGATTCACTTCGTCTTTGTTCAGGACAAAGCTGAGTTCCTGCTGCCCGGTAAATGGGCTGAACGCCAAAATAGCGACAAGCAAACCGATGATGCTCGGCAAGACAACACGCATCGCGCGGATAAGGCGGTCATGCCGTCCGCCGGGCAATGCCCAGCGTTGACGATAATTGCGTTCAAGATCGGCCTGTGCGGACATGTTATGTCTTTAACCCGATTAAATCTTAACTGTGCCCGAATATATCGGTCTCTGGCCAGCCAGACAGATCAAGGTTCGCCCGGTGCGGCAGAAAGTCAAAGCACGCCTGCGCCAGGTCAGTGCGGCTTTCGCGTTCCAAACGCACAACAAATTCGGCATGCAGGCGGTGCAGATAGCGCACATCGCTGGCGGCATAATCTTTTTGCGCTTCGGACAATATCGGACCGCCCCAGTCGCTTGACTGCTGCTGCTTGGAAATGTCTGTCGACAGCATTTCCTTCACCAGTTCCTTCAGCCCATGGCGGTCCGTGTAAGTCCGAACAAGGCGCGACGCGATTTTGGTGCAGAATAATGGCGTCGCGACGACGTTCAAATAATGCGAAATCGCCGCCAAATCGAATCGGGCATAATGGAACAGCTTCAAACGGGCGGGATCGGCGAGTACCGCACGCAAATTTGGTGCAGAAAAGTCACTGTTGCGGCCAAAACGCACAAGATGTTCATCGCCGTGTCCGTCGGAAATCTGCAGCAAGCACAGCCTGTCACGTGGGGTGATGAGCCCCATGGTTTCGGTGTCTACGGCGACAGGGCCATCGGCCAGCACGCCTGCGGGAAGGTCTTCTTCGTGTAAATATACGCTCATGCAAGCCCCTTGCCCCACCGGACTGTGCAAGGCAAATGAAACTGCAGTTGGCGCCCTGCGATTTTCGCCCGCAATATTAGCTATCGCGTAACCTTTTAATGCGATATACAAAATGCTTGCGCAATCACCAACGACTGCGCTTGTGACGTGCAGTACAGTCGCCCTCGACTGCATAACATAGTGGTTTAGGGCGATGAGAAGGCAAGTAAGAAGTTATGGGTTTTGATCGCAAGCGTGCTGGCAAAGGCCGGGACAAAAGAGATGGTTTCGGTGATGAAAGCTATGACGGTTATCGCGCACCGTCCCCCTATCAAAGTGATTTTGGCGGCGGCCGCTCAGGTGGCGGTTATGGCGGTGGCAATAGCGGCGGCGGCGGTGGAGGTGGCTTCGGTGCACCTCGGCGTGGCCCAGGCGGCCCACCAATGCCAGCGCAAGTCATCGGTTCCGGCAAAGGAATTGTTAAATTTTTCAATGGTCAAAAGGGCTTTGGCTTCATTCAGGTCGACGGTCGTCCCGATGATGTGTTCGTGCACATCAGCGCGGTTGAGCAAGCTGGCCTGACAGGTCTTGCTGAAGGCCAGCCGCTCGAATTCTCGCTCGTTGAGCGTGGCGGCAAGGTTTCGGCAACGGACCTCGTCATCGATGGCGAGCCAATGGAAGTGACCGAGCGCGCACCGCGTCCGGACCGTCCAGCATTTGATCGTGACCGCGCACCGCGTGGCGATGACCGTGGTGGCTTCCGCGGTGGTGACCGTGATTCGGCACCACGTGGTCCGCAGCGCGAATCGACTGGCGAACGTGCCAACGGAACCGTAAAATTCTTCAACGACATGAAGGGTTTTGGTTTTGTGCAGCGTGATGATGGCGGCGAAGATGTGTTTGTGCACATTTCTGCGCTTGAGCGTTCGGGCATGGGTCAAGTGACTCAGGGTGACCGTTTGGCGTTTGACATCGAAATCGATCGTCGCGGCAAATATTCGGCCACAAACTTGGGCCCGCTTTCCGAATAAGCGCGCTTTAGACATTCAAAAAGGCGGGTGAAGCACAACGCTTCGCCCGCCTTTTTTGTGTCTATCATGCCTTGCCGATTGTCGCGGCCAGGAACCAGGCGCGCTGTTCGGCTTGGTCCGTCCAGTCGTCCAGCAGGCCATCGGTCGCATTGTCGCCGGCTTTATCGGCAAGGTCCTTTGCGTCTTTCAATGCCTTAATCAGCGTCTCATTGTCGGCGTGCAGTTCCTTCAGCATCTTCGATGCATCAGTTGACGTCGAGTCATGGTCATTGATCCGCTGCTTGGCGGCGATCGCGCCGATGGACGTCAGCGTGTCCTGACCCAGCTTGCGGACGCGTTCGGCGACAAGGTCGGTCGTTGCGATCAATTCCGTCGCCTGTTCATCGAACAGCAGATGATATTCGCGAAAATGCGGACCGTTTACATGCCAATGGAAATTCTTGGTCTTGAGGTAGAGCGCATAATAATCGGCCAGCAGGCCATTCAACGCATCGGCCAGTGCTTTTTTGCTATTGTCACCATGTGCCATCGCAGTTCTCCATCTTTTTGGGGGGGGAGAACATAATATAGGAACGACGCGCGCTATTTACAGCACCTGCTCGGGCGGCAGCGGCAATTAGCTGATGCCGTTGGCCTGTGTCACCAATACAAAGCCCCACCCCAGCAACAATGCGCCAGAGACCCACCGTATCGGTTTCAACGGCACAATCTGGCCAAGCCGCGCGCGCAGGATGACGGCGGGCACCGTTGCGGCCATGATACCAATGAACCCGCCTACGGCAGCCATGCCCCAATAAGGCGTACGGGCGCTTTGCGCGGCGATGATGAACTGGCTCTTGTCGCCAAATTCGAGGATAAACAGACCTAAGAATGCGGTCAGAAATGCAGGGGTTTTCCACCCCGATAACGGATCAACATTGCGCCGCCATAGCAACATGCCAGCACCGGCAAAGATATAGGCAAGGCCAGCGAACATCTTGACCGGCTGCGCGCTAATCCAGCTATCGATCACCGAGCCGCCTGCTGCCGAAATGCCGCAATTGAGCAAAGTGGCACAGGCGAGCCCGGCAAGTATCGCGTTGTTGTTGCGATATCGCAGCGCGAGCACGGCAGCGAGGATCTGGGTCCGGTCGCCCATCTCGGCGAGGAAAACAGACAGGAAGGTCGTAAAAGCAGTGTCCATATTTTCTGCCCTAGCACGTCATTCTCAAAATGCGATGCGTGCGGCGGGTGGGCTGCGAATCGCGGTGACTTCGGCCATCAAAGCGGGCCATGTTGAACGCGCTCCGGCATCCGAAAACGCGACGGCACGGCAAAACGAAGAGGCTGAAACCAGTCCAGTATGACGATTCAGGGGCCATTGGCCCGCTTTGACGCGTGATTTGGGGTTACGGGCTTGACTTTCACCCGCCAAACCAGCAAAGGCCCGCGTCTGTGAACAGCGCGGCCAAACTCTGCGCAGTTTTTTGCGACATTATTTGAACAAAAGGAATGGGCCATGGCGAAGCCAGCCACGATCAAGATCAAGCTGCTCAGCACCGCTGACACGGGCTTCTTCTACGTGACCAAGAAAAATCCACGCAACATCACTGAAAAGATGACGTTCCGTAAATATGACCCCGTCGTGCGCAAGCATGTCGAGTTCAAGGAAGCCAAAATCAAGTAAGCCAACGCGCTGCTTGAATAAGCTATCGATCAGGGCGCTTCGGGCGCCCTTTTTGATTCACGCATTGCTCGCACTCGGCTGCGTTTGATTATCCAACAATCCCGCGCACCGCCTCCAGAAACTTCATCACCGACACTGGCTTCGACAGATAGCCTTTTGCGCCTGCGGCCATGATCCGGTCCTCGTCGCCTTTGCCGGCATAAGCGGTCACGGCGAGCACGGGGATCGCCGACAGCGCCGCGTCCTTTTGCATCGCCTCAATCAGGTCGATGCCGCTGACATGCGGCAGTTGAATATCCATGATGATGAGGTCCGGCGCGAATGCCCGCGCTTGTTCCAGCGCCAGCCGTCCGTCGCGCACGCCCTCAACAACAAACTGGTGCGCGCGCAGCAGGTCAGTGAATAGCTTGAGGTTCAGCTCATTGTCCTCAACGATCATCACCTTTTTCGACATTACCGCTCTTTTCCCCCTCGCTTGTCCGGCTTACGCCGGTTTCGGCACCGGCCCTCTCCCCCACCCGACCACCCCACGATAGCATGCTATGGGTGGTCGGGTGGGGGAGAGGGCTGGTGCCGCGACTTCAAACATGCTTAAGCGAAAGCCATGCATGAAACAAATGGCAAGTTAGACGCATCGGGTATGGCGTTTCAGGCTTTGGCTTGGGCGTTGATGGAGGAAGCACGGGCAGAGCGGCTTTTGTCGCTGACCGGCCTGACACCCGAAGGGCTGCGCAGCTCGATCACCGAACGCGGCACGCAAGCCGCGATATTATCATTTCTTGAGGCTTATGAGCCCGACCTCATCGCTTGCGCTGCGGTCATCGGGGTGTCACCCGCATTACTTGTACAGGCACGGCAGGAGTTAGAAGCATGAGTAGGCCATTGCTAATTTCCGATTGCGACGAGGTGCTGTTGCACATGATCGTGCCCTTCCGCGATTGGCTGGACGACGCGCATCATATCCATTTTGACCTCGTCCACGGCGATTGGGGCGAGGCGCTGCGCCACAAGCATGATGGCACGGTGGTTGAGCGCGGCATGGTCTGGGACCTGCTCAACGGGTTTTTCGATACCGAGATGCACCGCCAGCAAGCGATTGACGGCGCGGTCGAAAGCCTCAACCGGCTGCGCGAACATGCCGATGTCGTTATCCTCACCAATTTGCTCGATCACCGCGCCGGACCACGGACCGAGCAGTTGAAGGCCGTGGGCATCGACGCGCCGGTCTATTGCAACCAAGGCGGCAAGGGCGAGGCACTTGGCCGGATTTTGGACGAATATAAACCCAGTATTGCCGTTTTCGTCGACGATCTTGGGCATCAGCATGAGTCGGTTGGTGAACAGCATCCCGACGTCTGGCGGCTGCATTTTGTCGGTGAGCCATTGCTGTGGGACCGCGTGAAGCCTTCGAAATCAGCGCACGCGCGGTTGGATCGCTGGGCTGACGCAGAAGTTTGGATTAGGGAGCGGCTGGTTGCGAATGCGCCAGCGCCCAGTTTGGAAAAGGTAGCATGATGATAGAAGCAAAATTGGCCGAACTCGGCATTACTCTCCCCGCACCCGCCGCGCCGGTCGCATCCTATGTGCCCGCTGTCGAAGCAAATGGGATGCTGTTCATTTCGGGGCAGCTGCCCTTTGTCGATGGCAAGGTTGTCACCGGAAAAGTCGGTGATACGCGCAGTCTTGAAGAGGGTAAGGCCGCTGCCAAGGCGTGCGGAATCATGCTTATTGCGCAGATGAAGGCAGCGCTTGGCGGCGACCTCGACCGCGTGGAACGCATCGTCAAGCTTGGCGTATTTGTCGCATCGACCCCTGACTTTACCGACCAACCCGAAGCCGCCAATGGCGCATCGGACCTGATGGAAGCCGTGTTCGGTGACGCAGGTAAGCATGCACGTGCGGCTGTCTCCGTCCCTGTATTGCCACGCGATGCAACGGTCGAAATCGACTGTGTGGTAAAGGTTCGAAGCTAAGAACGGATGTGGAAAAATCACCGTAGCCCTGAGCCACCAGCGCCCGGGCGCTGGTGAAAGTCGAAGGGCGCTTCTCCGGTTCGGGCCGCCCTTCGACGGACGCAGTCGTTGCACGACTGCTGCTCAGGGCTACGGTAATTATGGGGCCGAAGCCATGACACGCGACTGGATGTTTCATTGCTACATGTTAAGATGTTCTGACGGCTCATATTATGTGGGACACACCGACAATATGGAACAGCGACTGGCAGAGCATCAGTCGGGGGCGTTCCCGGGCTATACGTATAAGCGTCGACCCGTTGAATTGATTTGGAATGACGCATTCGAGACGCGTGACGATGCCAAGACTGCGGAAAAGCAGATCAAGGGTTGGAGCAGGGCTAAAAAAGAAGCGTTGGCTCAGGGTGATTGGGATCAGATATCGGAGTTAGCCAAATGCCGCAGCCGCAACCGATGACCACCCTTCGACAGACGCAGTTGCTGCACAACTGCTGCTCAGGCCTACGGTGCGATGTCGATGTCTGAAGTCACCGCCGAACTTTTAAGCAAGGTCAGCGATATTCCCGCGGACCAGTGGGATGCGCTGAACCCGCGGGGCAATCCGTTTGTGGCACACGCGTTTTTGGCGGCGTTGGAGGAATCGGGCAGTGTAGGCCCCGGCACGGGCTGGTCGCCTGCGCCGATCATGATCCGCGATGCGGACGGCATTCCCGCCGCTGCGCTTCCTGCCTATCTTAAGAGCCACAGCCAGGGCGAATATGTGTTCGACCATCATTGGGCGGATGCGTTTGAACGGGCGGGCGGGCAATATTACCCCAAGTTGCAGATTGCCGCGCCATTCTCGCCAGTGCCGGGGCCGCGATTGTTGTTGCGCGACCCAGCGCTTGCGCCCGCGATATTGGCCGCTGCTGAAGCTGTTGTGGACCAAAATGGTCTGTCGTCTGCGCACGCAACTTTTGTCGAAGAAGCCGAGTTGGATGCGTTTCGTGCCGCTGGATGGCTGACGCGCATGGGCACGCAATTTCATTGGCAAAACCGCGATTATGCCGACTTTGACGGTTTCCTTTCGGCCTTGTCGTCGCGCAAACGCAAGGCCATTCGCAAGGAGCGTGCCGCTGCACAATCCGCCGTGCGCATTATGCAAATCAGCGGGGCGGACATCACGGCTGATGACTGGGATGCCTTTTGGGTATTTTACCAAGATACCGGAGCGCGCAAATGGGGGCAGCCCTATCTGACGCGCGCGTTTTTCGACCTCATCGGGGAAAGCATGAAGGACAGCATTGTCCTGTTCCTCGCTTATGATGGCGACCGGCCGATTGCCGGCGCGCTAAACTTTGTCAGCCCAGATTGCCTCTATGGTCGTTATTGGGGCTGCACCCGCGACGTGCCGTTTCTGCATTTTGAGCTGTGTTATTATCAGGCCATCGATTACGCGATCGCGCATGGCTTACCGCGTGTCGAGGCGGGCGCGCAGGGAGAGCACAAGCTGGCGCGCGGATATGAGGCGGTGCCGACATATTCGGCACATTATATCGCCAATGCAGGCTTTCGCTCCGCCGTTGCCGATTTCCTTGCCCGCGAAAGTCAGGCGATGGAACGCCAGATAGAGTTTCTGGGCGAAATGGCGCCGTTTAAGAAGGGCTAAGTCGTCCACGAACAGGCAGGATTTCGGTGTTGCAATCGCCCCTTTAATCGCGCAATTAAATAGGTGAGAGAGGAATCAGCCATGAGCAAACCAAGTCCCCAAGAATTAGCGGATTTCGAAAAGCAGTGCGATGCGTGGTTCGCCGAAAACACGGTGCGCGACCCGGGCTTTATGTTGCCGCTGACCTTCATGGAAGTTTCCACCGATCAGCAGTTCGATTTCTTGCGTGACTGGCAGCGCAAGGTTTACGAGGCTGGCTATTTCGGCATGTCCTGGCCCACCGAATATGGCGGCTATGGCATGCACCCCGAATATCAACGGATCGCCACACGCGTCATGAAAACGCACGACGCGCCCATCATGCTCAACGCGATTGCGAACGGTTGGACGGGTCCATTGCTGCTCGACATTGGCCGTGAAGAGGACAAGCGCCATTTCATTAAGCCGATGCTTTCGGCCGAAGAAATCTGGTGTCAGGGCTTTTCGGAACCAGAGCATGGTTCCGACCTTGGCAGCGCGCAGACCAAGGCTGTGCGCGATGGCGATGAATATGTCATCAACGGTTCGAAGATCTGGACATCATTGGGCGACCGCGCCGATTATATGATCCTGCTCGCGCGCACATCGAATGACGGGCCAAGCAAATATGCAGGGCTTTCGTTCTTCCTCGCACCGATGAAGATTCCCGGCGTTGAAACCCGTCGCCTGAAGAAATTGACGGGCGAATATGGCTTTACCCAATGCTTCTTCACCGATGCCCGCATTCCTGCGTCAGGCCTCGTCGGCGAAGAAGGGCAGGGCTGGATGGTCGCGATGAAGACGCTTGAGTATGAACGCGGCGCGAAGGTCAATCCGGTCGGCGGGTATTTCGTCAAGGAAATGGACGTCATGGGCGTCATCGATATGGCCCGTTCGGCCAAGCGCGGCGGTAAGCCAGTGCTCGACGATCCCGTCATGCGCGACAAGCTTGTCGATTATATGATCGAAATTCAGGCGCTGAACCTCAACAACCAGCGCCGCCGTATGGCGCCGCTGACCAGTGACCGTCCAATGGGCCTTGCGCTCATGAACAAGCTGGCGCGCACCGAGTTGGTGCGCGAGCTCACCGAATTCTCGCTCCAGTTTCAAGGAACGCGCGCGGGCTATTATGTGGGTGACGAAAATGCGGTCGATGACGGCTATTGGCATCGTTCGTACCTGAACAGTTTTTCCGCCACCATCGGCGGGGGCACCAGCCAGATCCAAAAGAATATCATCGGCGAACATGTGCTTGGTTTGCCCAAGGGGCGGTGAGCGATATTACATACCGTAGCCCTGAGCCTGTCGAAGGGCGCTTCTATGGCGGGCGCGGTTTTTGTTTAGGAGAGTGCAATGTCTGAAGTCCTAACCCAAGCGCAGGACGGCGTCCTGATCATCACCATCAACCGGCCTGAGGCCAAGAACGCCGTCAACCAAGCGGTTGCGCAAGGCGTCGCTGCGGCCATGGAGCAGCTTGACAACGACAAGAGCTTGAACGCGGGTATCATAACCGGCGCTGGCGGTACATTCTGCTCTGGCATGGATCTGAAGGCCTTTCTGCGCGGCGAATTGCCGAGCATTAAGGGCAAGGGTTTTGCTGGGTTCATTGAATCCCCTCCTGCAAAGCCATTGATTGGCGCGGTTGAGGGCTATGCACTGGCCGGCGGTATGGAAATCGCCATCGCATGCGATTTGTTGGTGGCGAATGACAAGGCGCAGTTCGGCATACCTGAGGTCAAGCGCAGCCTTGTTGCGGCAGCAGGTGGCTTGCTCACCTTGCCATCGATTATCGGCAAGCGCATGGCGATGGAGCTTGCGCTGACGGGTGATTTTATCTCGGCACAGCGCGCGTATGAGGTTGGCTTTGTCAACCGCATCACCGACGGCGCCGCGATTGATGCTGCGCTTGAGCTTGCGGCCAAGGTCGCAGCGAACGGCCCGCTCGCGTTGATTGCGACCAAGCGCGTGATCAATGAGCGTCCGGATTGGAATTTGACGGAGATGTGGAAGAAGCAGAATGAAATCTGCGCCCCCGTCTTCACGTCGAAGGATTCGCGTGAAGGCGCGCTCGCCTTTGCCGAAAAACGCAAACCTAACTGGCAAGGCGAATAATATGGGCCACCCCGCCGTTCACGCACAGGCTTTCCCCGATAAACCTGCTGTTATCATGGCGGGATCGGGCGAGACGATAACCTACAAGCAGCTTGATGAACGTTCCAACCAGTGCGCGCATCTGTTCCGCAGCTTGGGCCTGCAACATGGCGACACGGTCGCGTTCTGTTTGGAAAACCGCGCGGAGTTTTTCGACCTTGTTTGGGGTGCACAGCGCGCGGGGCTGATTTATGTTGCGATCAGCTGCCGTCTGACGGCATCGGAAATCGACTATATCTTGAACGATAGCGGGTCCAAGGCGCTATTTGCTTCACCCTATTTGGGTG
>CALDKP010000251.1 GCA_937898535.1 uncultured Sphingomonadales bacterium
CTCATACTGCCTTATTCGCTTGCCATAGCGCGACCATATGGCGCATTGCCCGTCACATAATTTGAGGATTTACGTATGACCGACCGCAGTGAAATGTTTGATCGCCTAAAGGGCCTGATTGAGCCTTTTAACAAAAAAGGTGTTGAGGTTGGCGAGACCACCACTTTTGCTGGTGATTTGGAATGGGACAGCCTGACCGTCATGGATTTTGTCGCTGAAGTCGAAGACAGCTTTGACATCATCATCAGCATGAATTTACAGGCGGAAATCGAAAATGTCGGCCAATTGGTCGACGCGGTTACCAAGCTGACCGCAGCCTAATTCAAACGGACGCCTGAATTTAACGGAAGACGTGCATGACTGATTTATTCTCCAAATTTGATGCCCTGATTGCGCAACGTGAAGGCTTGCTCGCCACGGGCGTAAAAGACCCGTTCAGCCTTGTGATGGAAGAGGTGAAATCGCCGACCGTTGCTGTGGTGAATGGCAAGGAAACCATCTTGCTTGGCACCTATAATTATATGGGTATGACCTTTGACGAAGATGTCATCGCCGCGGGCAAACAGGCTTTGGACGAATTTGGCGCTGGCACGACCGGCAGCCGCGTTCTGAACGGCACATTTCAGGGCCATAAGGAATGCGAAGACGCGTTGAAGGAGTTTTACGGAATGGACCATGCGATGGTCTTTTCCACGGGCTATCAGGCGAACCTTGGCATCATCAGCACGATTGCGGGCAAGGGCGATTATATCATTCTGGATATCGACAGCCATGCGTCGATCTATGACGGTTGCAAAATGGGCGATGCCGAAATTGTGGCCTTCCGCCATAATGACGTCGAAGCGCTGGAAAAGCGGCTGAAGCGCCTGCCCGCCGATGCGGGCAAGCTTGTCGTGCTTGAAGGTGTCTATTCGATGCTGGGCGACGTTGCGCCGCTGAAGGAAATGATCCGCGTTTCGAAAGAAGCAGGCGCGATGATCCTTGTCGACGAAGCACATTCGATGGGCTTTATCGGCGAAAATGGCCGCGGCGTGGCCGAAGAGCAGGGCGTGCTCGACGATGTTGACTTCGTCATCGGCACTTTCTCCAAATCGGTCGGCACAGTCGGCGGCTTCTGCGTTTCCAACCATCCGAAATTTGAAATCATGCGGCTGGTCTGCCGTCCTTATGTGTTCACGGCGTCATTGCCGCCAGCGGTCGTCGCATGTTCGGCTGCGAGCATTCGCAAGTTGATGCACAATGGTAACAAGCGTGCGCATTTGTGGGAAAACTCCAGAAATCTGCACCAAGGTCTGCGCGATCTTGGTTTCAAACTCGGCACGCCGGATGCGCAAAGCGCCATCATTGCGGTGATTATGCCCGATTTGGAAAAGGGCGCGATGATGTGGGCTGCGCTTCTTGAAAACGGCCTATATGTAAACCTCGCCCGTCCGCCCGCGACGCCCGCTGGCATGACATTGCTGCGCTGTTCTTTATGTGCTGAACATAGCAGCGAACAGGTTGCCGATATCCTCAGCCGGTTCGAACGCGCGGGCAAGGAAGTCGGGATCATTTGACCGCGGCCCCATGAACAGGCTTGACCGCAACGCGCGCTTATTGGCGACTGGCTTTGCGGCAATGGCCGGTATGGTGGATGCCATCGGATTTATGGCGAGCGGCGGGTTTTTCCTGTCGTTCATGAGCGGTAACTCGACGCGCCTTAGCGTCGGGATTGTTGAAAGCGCGCCTTATATCGGCTTGGTCGCGGCGCTGCTCGCCAGCTTTGTCGGCGGCGTTGTCGCCGGGTCCTTGGTTGGCCGGCAAACGACATTTGGCCCGCATCATCGGCAGGCGATTATCCTGACCGGCATTTCACTTTTGCTGTTTGCCGCGCCTTTTGTGGCTGACGCCGGATCTTTGCCCGTCGCTTTGTGCTTTGCGGCCTTTTGCATGGGGATGGAAAACACGCTGTTTGAACGCGAAGGATCGGTGTCGTTCGGCTTGACCTATATGACGGGTGCGCTCGTCAAGATTGGGCAAGGCATTGCGACGCTGATCAGCGGTGGCGCGCGTCTGGAATGGGTGCCTTATTTGCTGCTTTGGTTGGGTCTGGCCAGCGGTGCGATTATTGGAGCGCTGATGTTCGGCCGGTTCGGGCTTCAAAGCCTGTGGCTGCCTGCCGCATATGCAGGGGTTTTCGCGCTGGCGCTTTTCGTGCCGCGCAAAAATGCTCTTTAACGCACGGCACCTTTCGCCAAAAGCTTGGGCACCAGAAACAACGCCGCGATCAACGGCCATTTGCGCTGCCACGGGCGTATTTTGATTTGCGTGCCGGCGTGCCGGTTTATCTTCCACGCCAGATAATCAATGCCGCCGGCATAAGTAAACGCCGCCTTTGCCAGCCGCGCAACGGTCAGCAATTTTCCACGTCGACGTAACGCGGGCCAGCGGCGTTTTTCTTGAACGATGTGGCCATCGGGGTCGGGCAAGATAACTATTTGGTCGCTGCGCACTTCATTGGCGATCGCCGTATACTGCAATGCCGCCCGGCCAAAGCGCGCGTAGCGATTGGGGTCGAACGCAATCACTGATGATGGCCGGTCCTTGCGTTCTGCGCGCAGCTCCGCGCCATAGGTCATTTGGAATCCCGCCTGCCAAAGGTCGAGCACATCAGCTTCGCGTTCTGCAAATGCCAGTGCCGCATTCAGCAAGGTTGGGGCTGCCCCCGATATCGCGAGAACCGCAGACTGCCGTGCGTCTTCATCAGCGCACCAGACAAGGCGCGATGGCTGGGCAAAGCGCGCCCAGACCGACACCGCAGACGCGGTCGGGCGGTTGAGGTGGTAAAAGTCCGCTTCACTTAAAACCGCCACCTTTGCGACCAGACCGCCATGTTGAAACGGAAATACATTGGGTGGCAGGCGGCGGTTCCATGTTGCGAGCCAACCGTGTCCATAAGCCGATTGGTAATCGGAAACGATGAGGTAGAAGTCCAGCATTTCGCCCTCTAGCTGTTCCGACCGCAGGCACGATCCGTAGAAGAGAACGGCGCGCGCTGCCGGGCCGTATTGCGCGGCGATATGCGCAGCGAATTCGCTGGCGCCCTGTTGCGCGGGTACGGCCAATTCCTCGGCCACAAGCTGGGTCAGCGAGAGCATATATGCGCCTTAACCGTTTCCGTTGCCGCTTGTTAAGCAGCGAGTTTCAGAAAAGGCACAGGCGGCGTTGACCGAAGCACGATTGGGCTTCCGCGATGCGCTTCGAACACTTCGCCATCCAAGACGACGCTGCTTTGTTCGCTATCGATGCGGATGACATCGCCTTGCTGGAAATGGACGCCGCTCGTGGGCGTGTGGCCCAATTTGCCGCGCAGTGATGCCGCGATCATTTTAACCATCGCCCATGGCGTTTGGTCGACGGCCATAAACTTCATCAAGCCACGCTGTTTGGTTTTGCCGGCTTGCCCACCAAGCAATAGCTTTTCCAGCGTGGTGACGATCAGAATCGAAAATGTGCCCTGCAATTCGCCATTGCGGATAAACGATATGCTGACGGGTTTTGATCTTTCCGGCAGAAAACTTGCCTTCACCCGGACAAAGGCCGAAAACATAACGGCAATGAACGTCAGGAAATGGCTTAAGCCATTGGGCAATCCCAACGGATAGATTTTGTGGCGGCAATATAGGATGGTTTCGGCAAGGCCCGCGCCGCCTAAGAACATGCCCAGAACCGGACGCGCGCCTTCGCTGCCGTCGCTTAACGCAATCAGTTCGCGGACAACGATATGTTCGGAAAGGTCGCCCTTTGCGACGTCGATAATACGCGCCAGCGCCTCCAACGGGTCACCTTCGGCACCCAAATCGAGCGCAATCAGGTTGGTCTTACCGTTGGGCAGCACCGCGACGGGCGGCGGTGACCCTTCAAAATGTCCACCGTGGTAAAGTTCGGTCAAAGCGGACTGCACGGTGCCATCGCCGCCATTGATAACGAGCACCTTTGGCTTCACGCGGGCAATCATTTCGAGCGCTTTGGCGATCTGGCCAATCTCTTCGACTTCGTAATGGAATATATCAGGATTTTTCGCGCAATAGTTTCGCACTGCCGGCAACAACGACCTGTTGCCGGTTGAATTGGGGTTCGAAAGAAGCGCGACTAAAGCCAAATAACTACCTTCACATATATTTCAGGTTGATGGTGATGCGCGTGACGCCGGGGCCCGCGTCAAATGCGACCTTGCTGACCGACGGCTTGCCCAAATTCAATATGCTCACGCTGGGGTTATTGGAAAAACCGCCACCATCCTGCGTGAAGTCTGTTTTGCCATTTCCGTTCCGGTCATGGCGCACAGCGATGCCATATTTCCCTTCGGAAGAAACGGGCATGCAAAAGCTCATATTTCCTGCGCTCGCCCGGCTTTCGATGCGGTGCAGCCAGCGGCCTTTGGCCAGCCAAGATCCAGGCGTTGCTGCATAAGACTGCACGCGAACGATGCCTCTCGCTTCCTTCACGCCCTGCACGCTAACCAGCACAGCGGGGCCTTTGCCCGCGGCGCAGCGCGACAAATCATTGCTTATTTCTTGGCCTGCAGCAGCGGTGCCCGATATGAGCGCCAATGCTGTGGCGGATATAAGAACCAAATATTTATGCATCTCAAAACTCCTGGAACAGCAAATCCGGTATCACTTCACAACGATACCATCGATATATTGCCCCTGAACCTGTAAGCGTCTATCGGGTCAGTTTGCGGCCAAATTAGGGTGACAGGGCGACCATAAGTTGAAATTTCTTACTGCCACCGACCGATATATCTTCCGGCTTGTGATGTTGCCGCTGCTGGCGACGCTCGCAATCGCGGCATCATTGTTGCTTCTGGACAAGATGTTGACCCTGTTTGACTTCGTCGCCGCAGAGGGCGGACCGGTCAGCGTGGTCTGGCGCATGCTCGCAAATCTGATGCCCGAATATCTATCGCTCGGCATCCCTATCGGGCTTTTGCTGGGTATCTTGCTGGCGTTCCGCAAACTCGCCACATCGTCCGAACTCGACATTTTTCGGGCGGTGGGCATGAGCTATTTCCGACTGCTGCGCGTGCCTTTCCTGCTGGCAATCGCGCTTGCTATGGTGAACTTTGCCATTGTCGGCTTCCTTCAGCCCAGCGCACGCTATCTATATGAAGAACTCCGGTTCGAGCTGCGATCAGGTGCCTTTGGCGCAAAGGTCCGTGTCGGCGAATTCAACAATGTCGGCAAAAATTTGACCGTGCGCATTGATGAAAGCCGGAACAATGGCAACGCACTGTCAGGCATGTTTGTGTACGCGCAAGGCAACAAGGGGCAATCGATCGCGGTCACCGCGGAAAAGGGCCAGTTTCTGCGCACCGACGATCCGGATACCATTTTGCTGCGGCTGGAAAAGGGTACGCTCGTGCACGACGCACCCAATTATAAATCGCCGCGCGTACTCAGTTTCACCAGTCATGATGTCCCCATTCCGCTGCCGCAGATTGAGAGTTTTCGGTCGCGTGGCGGCAAAGACCGCGAGTATCTGATTACAGAATTGGTGCAGATCGGGAATGATATGCAAAGGCCAGCGCTGGAACGTGACAGTGCGTGGTCCAATTTCCATTTCCGCCTTGTTGAGGTGGCGATGATGCTCCTGCTGCCATTGCTTGCATTGGCGCTGGCGATACCGCCGAAACGGTCGACATCCGCGCTTGGCGTCTTTTTATCGATCGTGATGGTCGTGACCTATCATAAGATAAACGAATATGCCGAAAGCGTCGGTGCAATGGGCATTGTTGATCCGTTTATCGCATTGTGGGCGCCATTTGTGCTGTTCGCCGCGCTTATCATCTGGATGTATCATGTGATCGCGCATGTGCCCGGCGGTCAGCCCATCGGCGCACTGGAAGTCTTCGCGACAAAGGCCGGTAAATGGTTCAAGAAACTGTTCCGCTGGGGCCGAAAATCGCGGCTGGCCACCATTGGCATGCCAGTGCCGCAAGAGGGGTCATAATCCATGCATTTCTTCCCCTCGCGCAACATTACAATGTACATGGCCCGGCTGTTTGTCGTGCGCAGCTTTGCTGTGTTGATGATGCTTGTTCTGGTGCTGATGACGCTCGATCTGCTCGGTGAAAGTGGCAAGATATTGGCGGTCCCCGGAAATGATCAGGGCGATGTGTTGCGCTATGTGACGATGCGCGCACCGCAAATTATTGCCCGTTTTCTGCCCTTTTCGGTCCTGTTGGGGACATTAATCACCTTCGCGACCCTTAGCCAGAACAGCGAAGTGGTGGCGATGAAGGCGGCGGGATTGTCCGCGCACCAAATTCTTGCGCCCATGTTTGTCGCCAGCTTGGGCGTCGCGCTTATTTCGTTCGTGTTTAACGATGTGGTCGTTGCCCCGAATACACAAAAGCTTAAAGTTTGGAAGGATGCCGAATATGGCGCGATCGCGCCCGATAGTGACGCGCGCAATAATGTGTGGGTCCGCGAAGGCGGCGACCTTATAAATGCAAGCAGAGTGCTGGGATCGGGCGACAATATCGTCCTCGATAATGTCCGCGTCTATTTGCGCGCCAATGGCGGTTTGCGTCAGGTGATTACTGCTCCAAATGCCCGTTATGTTGACAACGCATGGCTGCTTGAAAATGCGGAAACATTTGACGTCGCGACCACCGAACAGAAGAAGGTGACTAATCTTGTGATCGGTAAAGGCATAACGCCGAATAGGTTCAACGTCCTCAAGGTCGACGGAGACAGCCTTGGCTTCTTGCCATTGATGCGCGCCATTGACGATCTGCGTGCCGCCGGTCGCCGCACCGATAATCTGGAAGGTATATTGTGGCACAAGCTGGCCGGGCCTTTATCGACCTTGTTAATGCCCTTGCTTGGGGCGGTCGCCGCCTTTGGGCTTGCCCGCTCGGGCGCTTTGTTCGTGCGCGCAGTGCTGGGCATGGCGCTTGGCTTTACCTATTTCGTGGCTGATAACTTTGCCTTGGCGATGGGCAATCTGGGCGCTTATCCGCCCTGGATTGCCGCATGGGGACCGTTTTTGCTGTTTTTGCTGATCGGCGAAACGGTGCTTATCCGCACCGAAGAATAAGGCGGCTTTGGGCACATAAAAATGCGTTTCGGGAATTCACTATGACAGACATCATCATTCGGCCGGTTGCAACCAAGGCAGACAAACGCGCCTTTATTGACCTGCCGTTCCGGCTTTATGCGGATGATCCCAACTGGGTTCCGCCGTTGAAAAGCGATGTGATGGCGACCATTACGCCTGGCAAAAACCCGTGGTTCGAACATGGTGAGGCGCAGCTTTTCCTCGCGGAAAAGGACGGGAAAGTTGTTGGCCGGATTTCCGCACATTTGGATTTCCTCGCGCTGAAACAGCCGCCGGAACAAGGCATGGGCCCCGGCGTCGGCAATTGGGGATTTTTTGAGGCGGAAGATGAAGCCATCGGAAAACTGCTGATTGCGACCGCTGAAGATTGGCTGCGCAGCAAAAACATGGTGCGCTCGCTCGGGCCGCTCAGCCTGTCCATCTGGGAAGAACCGGGCGTGTTGATTGATGGCCATGACCATCCATCGACCGTGCTGATGGGCTATCATAACGCGGCCTATGGCGGGTGGATTGAAGCCGCGGGCTATGCCGGCATCAAAGATCTCTACACATATCAAATCCCGATTGATGTGCCGTTTCCGCCGCTGGTGGAACGCATTGTCGCATCAGGCGAACGCAATGAACGCATTGTCATTCGTAAGGTAAACAAGGACAATTTTGACGCGGAAGCGGCGTTAATCCTGTCCATATTGAACGACGCGTGGAGCGGGAATTGGGGCTTTGTCCCCATCACCGATGCCGAGGTCGCGCACACCGGAAAGCAGTTAAAACCTATCGTCTTTAACGACCTGATCCGCATTGCGGAGGTCGATGGGGAGCCCGTCGCCTTCATGATGACATGGCCCGACATCAACGAAAAAATCGGTCAATTTGGCGGCAGCCTGTTCCCGTTCAACTGGGCGAAGCTGTTGTGGTGGCTGCGTGCGCCAAAGGTCAGCACGATGCGCGTGCCGTTGATGGGCGTGATGAAAAAACTGCAGTCGACCCGCATGGCAAGTCAATTGGCGTTCATGATGGTCTCGCTCATTCGCGACGCGTCCACCAGCCAATATGGCGCAAGCCGCGGTGAATTTGGCTGGGTCCTTGACGATAATGGCCCGATGCGATCGGTGGGTGAGGCGATTAACGGCAAAATCAACAAGGTGTACCGCATCTACGAAAAGCAGCTTTGACGGCGAAGGCCATAGCGCCCGCGCCCGCCGCCTCACATGTGATTGGCCTTTAACGCGTGATGGCTTCGCCGACGCTGGCGTAAATCATCACCACGGCAAAGGATGCGATCATGCCGATGAACAAGGCGACGGCGGGAATTTGAAAAACGTCCATATCAGGCTCCTATATTGAGGAACCCTGTATGCACCGCGCAATCAGGTCATGCTTTGATCTGCATCAAATAGGCCAATAATCGCGCCCATCGGCAACGGCCCATAAATATGCGGGAACAGCGCACCGCCGCGCGATTCTTCCCAGACGATGGTCTCACCCAGCTGGGCCAGGTTCACCTCGGCGATCACAAGACCGTCTTGTCCCGCAAAATGCTTGTCCAACGTGCCCTGCAGCTGATCGGTCGCCGACAAATGAATATAGCCATCGGCCAGATCAACAGGCGCGCCGTGAAAGACGCCGTCGGCTTCAAACTGCGCCCATTGCGCGGCGGTGAATATTTTGAAGGCGGTTTCGGGGTGGCTATGTTCGGACATAAGCCGCCCATGCCGAAAAGCAGGGGACGACGCAAGCCGCGCATAGGAAGCAGGGCCGCCCGCGCGCCGTCACCCTGAATACCCCACTTCGTCATGCTGAACTTGTTTCAGCATCTTACTTTTTCAACGTCGATAATTAAGACCCTGAAACAAGTTCAGGGTGACGGGGAAGGGGGAAGGAAAGGGAACGCAGCATGACGGGGAGGGGGTAAGGGAACGCAGGGAGAAAGGCCCCCCCACCCCCCAAAAAAACCATTTTCCTACACGAACCTATATGGTTCATCATCGCCTCCGTTTTTTGAAATGGAGCCTATCATGCGTAACAAAGTCCCCGTCCCCCGCGAAAACCGCGCGCCTTTGCCTGATTTCACCCCCGTGCCGCTGCGATACCGCCATGATGGCTGGACGCCGGAGCGGCAGCGCGGCTTTATTGAGGCGTTGGCCGATACCGGCTGCGTCACGCGCGCCACGGCCATCGTCAACATGTCGCTGGAGGGTGTCTATTATCTGCGCCGGCAAAAAGGCGCGGAGGAGTTTCGCGCCGCGTGGAATGCCGCGCTCGATTTCGGGGTGCAGAAGTTAAAGGACATCGCCTTTGAACGCGCGATTGAGGGGGAGATGATCCCCGTCTTTGAAAAGGGCAAGTTGATGGGGTACCGGCGCAAACGCAACGACCGGCTGCTGATGTTCTGCCTGCGCCATTATGGGCAGGATGCGAACGGCAAACGCACCACGATCAACTATTTCAGCAGCCGGGCACAGGCGGGGACAAGCAGTGGCGTGGGCAGTGGCGTGGGGAGCGGCGAGGCGGGCAGTGGCGCAGGCGGCAGCATAGCGGCGGCAGAGGCCAGCACCACCACGGTGCGCACGGTAATCACCGGCAATGGCATAAACGGCACGGGCAACGCCGCCAACATCGACGACGCGGCCCGCACGTTGGAGAATTTCGAAGGGATAGAGTTGGACGCCGAGGCGCAGGCCGCAATCACCGCCGCGTTGGAGGCATGCGCCGCCCGCTACCGCGCCGCAGGGGAGGTTATTGAGGGCGGCGGCGATGATGCACTCGCGTTGATGGTCGATGATCCCGAACAAATCTATGCCCCGATGGGCAAAAACACCTCCCCCTATCACGGCGAATTGGTTCCGCCCGACATGGTGACGGAATTTGTGCCGTTTCAGGAAGGAGAATCGCACTGGAGCAACACCGGGGCCGAGCTACCCTATTGGGCGCAGCCAGACGCGCTGCGTAAACTGGAGGCACCAACGGACGTGGTGCCAAAACGCAAGCGCAAGTCGAATTGGAAGCGCAAGGGGGCGGCGACGAAGCCGTAACTTCTTTCCTCCCCCATCGTCATGCTGTCCCACCATCTTCGTCACCCTGAACTTGTTTCAGGGTCTTAATTATCGACGTTGAAAAAGTAAGATGCTGAAACAAGTTCAGCATGACGGAGGGGGTAGTGTGGTGGTGGGAAACACACCACCCCAACCAAACCCCAACTACCCCACCAACATCCATCCCCCCACCAGCGCGACGGCAAAGCCCTGCAGGATCGCAGTCTGGTGCAGGTGGCTGGAAAAGGGTTGCTTGCGCGTCTTATGCCGAAACAGCGCACGGCCGGCATAAGCGCCGATGGTCCCGCCCAAAAACGCCCAAGCCAGCAACGCCCCTTCAGACACCCGCCACGAGCCGTGCGCGGCACGGATCTTGTCAAAACCGAACAGCATGAACGTCCACAGATTGACCAGCGCCAACAGGCCAAGCGCATTGGGGAGGGTAAGGAGGGTGGGGAGGGTCATGGGGGATGTGTTTGGGGGTTATCGGGCGTCGGTAGCTGGTATTTGGTTCACAGGCGACACCATCGTCACCCTGAACTCGTTTCAGGGTCTTAATGTCTACGATTAAATAGTAAGACCCTGAAACGAGTTCAGGGTGACGGAGATGGTATCACTACCCTCAACGCGCGCGGGATCTTTTCCTTGGATATTGGTGGGAAACTATACACTGCCACAAACGTAAAGACGACCAACGGCGCAGCGGTTTTGAGGAGCGAGTTGTGGATGAACAAGAAATGCACGCAAGAATGCATTTCTGGACGAAGCCAAATATTGCATCGATTGAAAATCGATAGTCAGTGAAATGTTATTAAGATTTGCTGAGAGACTTATTTAGGCATTGAACTTCGAATTAATCCAGACATTTTCAATTGTTCAAATATGCGTTCACGCAATTCTGAATCACTCGGTGAATTTTCTGGAAAATTAACAGGTGATCTTGATGCGCCACCTTTAATGGATAGCAACATATTCAACTGGCTTGAGCTTCCTCCAGCGGTTGGCTTTTTTGCCATAACCTATCATGCTCCTGAAAGTTGTTTGATCACTAATCCTTCAGAATTGATATATGAATCAAGCGGAGTAGGAAATAGTGGATTCGCAAGTGTCGGATTTGACTCGATTAATTTTCCATCTTTCTTCCGGTCTCGTCCCACGCTCGAAAAAACTCTTAATGCCGACTGGGGAGAAAAACCTTCATATTGTTGAAATTGAACGCGTTGTGGATCATCGCTTTCCGAGATCGAATCATTATGTAATTCGATGGCTAAGCTTTTGCTGTAAGGTTCGATAAATATCACCCGAACAATTCCAGCGGCGACAATATGGCGGGCACAATTGTGACAAGGATACGTGGTAGTGAATAAAGTTCCACCCGCCGTAGCACCTTTACCTTCGCGCGCTACGGAAACGATCGCTTCCATTTCGGCATGAACTGATCGAGAAAATTCGATTAGGTTTTTGGCATCGGATTTCGAAGCAGCCTCGAAAACCTTTCCAAACAATCCCGCCTGTTCACTTGGTGATTGAGCAACATTATTAGCGATGGATCTTGCGAGCCGAGCCTTCCGCTCGTCATTATGACAAACCAGCCCTCCCCATTTAAAACATCTTTTATCGTTGGTTTCGTCCTGTTCGTTATACAATCCACCACGAAATTTTGGAACGTCGTTGCAGCCAACACCAATTAATTCATCCTGGGCGTTATAAATCGCAGCACCTACCTGTCTAGATAGGCATGCAGATTGGACTGCCGCTGCCGCAGCTTTCATCATACCTTGTTCTTCAAATGTTGGAGTGTGTAGCTCCACACCAAAGACTACCGATAGAAAACGCTTAATCGATTTTTCTAGGCGATCTCTGGTGTCCAGATGGTTTCGAATAAAAAAGTCTGCGCGGTGAGCTGTTTTACTAACTTGCTGCCCGTAAGCGTCATCGTCTTGCTGATCCTTTTTCATTACTTTTTGGGCCGAAATATCGTCGGCGCCTGCTCTGCATAGCCGGTTTTTTCGAATATCATGAGGAGCAAAAACCGTGACCACCCATAACAGGTCGCCGTAAATTTGTCTTAACCGGGATATTTCAGCGGGATTTTTCAGAGAATCGA
>CALDKP010000252.1 GCA_937898535.1 uncultured Sphingomonadales bacterium
ACGTGTGCTCTTCCGATCTCGGCCTTGACGCCGCCGATGTCGATGACGTCGGCGCCGTCGGCGATGGCCTGGTGCGCCGCGGCCTTGGCGGCGTCGATCTCGGCGACCGAGACGTGGAAGTGCCGCCACAGCGGCCCCCAGACCACCATATTGCCCACGCCCAGCAGCATCAGCGGATAGACCAGCGCCGCGACCAGCCGCGAGCGCAGTGCGTCGACCCAGGCCAGGTAGCGCGCATGCTGGGCCAGCGCGGTGGACAGCTGGCCGGTGCGCTCGTTGGCCGCGACGAGCAGGAGTTCCTGTTCGAGTTGCCGGCGGGCCTGAGCTGCTTCCAGCAAGGCGGCGGTGCGCTGTCCCATGGGGCCGGCCGCTGCCATCTGCGCCAGGTATTCCTGGCGGCGCAGATTTTCGCGGATCGCCACGTATTCCATTTCCGGCGTGATGATGCCTTTGCGGGCATAGTGCATCTGGCTGACATTCATGCCGGGCTTTGCGCGCAGCACATGTTTGCGGACATTGGGGAATGGCGCCACGCCGCCGCTGCGGTCGGGGCCAAGCTGGCCATTGTCTTCGGGACGGACTTCGCGTTGCAGCACTTCCTCAACATCGCCGCGCTCGCGGATCCAGCTGGCGCGGATTTCGGGTAGGCCCATGCTGATGTCGATGCGTGCGTCGCTGTCGGTATATGGCCCGCTGCTGTCATACACGCGCACGGGCGGCTCGCCCGACGATGGCTCAAGATAGATTTCGCGCATGGCCACTTTGCGATCGCCGACGTAGATTTTCTTCGATCCACGGATCGGGCCAGTGGTGACGCCTATTTCGGTGCGTGCGGGGATGTCTGCCATGTCTACTCTCCAAATTATCTTAAAGGAGAGCGCGGTTTTCGGATGCCGCTCCCTCCCTACGCCCGCGTCAACGGGATCAGGTTCAGCGGGTCGGATGGCGTTACCCATCCCTCTCAGTCACACGACTCCCCGGGGATGAAGATGCAATAGGCGCATGAAGCGTATCAGTCCAGCAGGATGAATATCGCGACGACAATGATGTTAGGCGGCAGCAATCCCATCCGAACGTAGCGCCATCCAGAATATGGGTGAGCTTGCAAGGCGCAGGAATTTTTCCGCGAGTAACGGTTCGAGGGTTTTGCCGCTGGCCTGCATGACGGCGGCCATCGCTGCTTTTGGTCCGTCTTTCGCCGCGACGTCGTCTGCCAATGTTGCAACCGCAAGGATGTGGATGGCCAGCTGATCAGTTTCATTGCGCGGTGCGGCGGGTTCAAGGCCGCTTTGCAATATCCGCATCCACATGCGGTGGTGCAGGTCATCAAGCCGGTTGCCTTCAACGTCGATCAGTTGCGCGAGCTTTGATCCGATCCAGCTCAAGCGCGTCTCACGCGTAAGTGCGCTTGGCGCTTCGTCCGCCTTTCCGGACGCGGGTTGAGAGGAATTGGATGTAAACTGGTCGTGCGACGAAATCATATTGGGTGCCCCTTTTGCAGAGAAGCCCAACTATGACGCGCAGATGATTTCCAACTCGTTAAGGCGAGTCAGAAAGTTCCGCCGCCGCGAACGACCGCGCCGTTAAAACATATATTTCATCTTTATCCGCTGGCTGACGGCGGCGGCATCGACCGCAAAAGCCGCTGCTTTAAACTTGGGTGGGCCCGCAACAATCGCGGGGTTGCCGGAAAAGCCAAAGCCTTCTTTGGGCAAGAAAATGGCCATATCCATTTTGTTGTTGGCATTTTCATCATGAACCAAAGCAACCGCATATGTGCCCTTTGTTATGCCCGTGAAAGATACATTTGCGGCATCGCGGGCCGATACGCTGGTTTTGAAACTTTTGGGATCCTTGCCGCAATCGGGGAAAAAGCGCGGATTGGCGGTGACGCAGACAAGGACATTGCCCTTTGTGCTGCGCAGACCATAGATGCTTATTTCAAGCGTGGAGGTTGCAGACGTAGCCTCAGCCGCGCCGCTTAAGGTTGCGATCCCAATGGCCGAGACCAAGGTCAGTGCCGCACATTTTATCCCAAAACCTGAAATATAGCCCATAATTCCCCCGATATGCGTCGTGATGCTTTTGGTGATGTGTAGCCGTTATCAGCCACCGCCCTAATGTGCCGTTGACGATGGATTTCGGGAAACATTCCCACCCCATATGGTTGGTAACGCCCATGATCGTCATCACCGATAGCACGACGCCCAAAGACGCAACATGAATGGGAATGACGAAGACCAAAAACGGAATGACGAACGCGCCTGACAATGCCTCCCACGGATGGAAGGACATAGCAGCCCATGCGGTCGGCGGGCGGCTTTCATGATGGACAGCGTGCGCGGCCTTGAACCAAAACGGGCGATGCATCAGCCGGTGTGTCCAATAAAACCATGTGTCGTGCGCAAAAAGATATAGAAATACCGACAGCGGCAGATACCAATAAGGGTAAGCGCCGACATCACGGTAAATCATCGTCCAGCCCAGATTATCCCATCCCCACGCGACGATGCCCGCAGGAATGCCGTAAATCGCGGCGCTGGCGAGGCTCCACCCGATTTCGCGGCGGATTTGTTTATCCAGGCCCGTATAAAGACCGGGTTCGCGCAATTTCGTCGCCCATGCAAAGGCACCGCTGACGAGCAGATAGCGGACGCCGACAATCGCGGTCATCGCCAGCGTTGATGATAACAAGATCAGCCATGAGCCCATCTGGCGGCCTTAGCCCTTATGCTATCGATTTAGCAAATTGCGTGTTTCGAAATCATCGGGACCGGAAATGCTGATCAAGTCGCCATCATACATGACCTTAATCGGTCCCTTATACCGGCTTGCCGCATCACCAATCAGCGCGAATTCCAAAGGCTTGGGCACCGACGGGACGATATGCGTGAAGGCCAACATGCCAGCGCCTGACGCCTTTGCGACATCGGCGGCTTGTTCGGGGCTGATATGGTAATTCTGGATATCATCAAAGATTTTGGCCCGATTTATCATCCCTGCCTTTTGCGCGCTGGTGGCAAGGATATCGACCATGCGCGGCGACAGCAGTTCGCTGACATATACATCCGAACCCTTGGCAGCTTTGGCGAGCGCAGGGGTAAACGCGGTATCACCTGAAATGGTGACGCTGCGGCCTTTATAATCGACGCGATAGCCAAAGGCGGGCGTGATCGGATCATGGTCCACAGAAAATGCGGTAATGCGCACGTCGTTGGCATCATAAACCACGCCCGGCTGGATCGCCTTGCCCGTCATGCCAAAACCCGATTGCGGCACGACGGCTGCGCCATGGTGGGCAATACGGTAGGTTGAATCAATCCGGTACGCCGCATTCAGGCCATCGGTGATTTCGGTGACGCCTTCGGGGCCAGACACAGACAATGGCGTTTTCGCGCTCGTCCCTGCCAGATCGGAAGAGCACACGTCTGAACTCCAGTCACTAGCTTGTATCTCGT
>CALDKP010000253.1 GCA_937898535.1 uncultured Sphingomonadales bacterium
GACGTGTGCTTTTCCGATCTTAAACAAACCAAACCTGTTCCAGCGCAACGTTCGAATTTGTGTGAACAAAAAAAGAGCAATGAATGAAAAAACGATTCGGTTTTTGCGATCGCTTCGCCAGCAACATTGTCGCCCGATAGATGCCAAACACGTTTTCCATATTGCTCTAATTTCGCTTTTTTATTTTCGAATTTTACTTCAAATAAACGCGGACAAATAATAGCCAACGATTGCGCATGGTCAACGCCATACAATGCCGTTAATTCATGTCCAATCATGTGCGTTGACCAATCCGTTGGAACACCGCAACGCAAATTGCCATTCAAGGCCCGCTGGCACTGGCTACGTTGCAACCGCTCGTCAACATAGACTTGAGCCCAATCAAATATTATTGGTTCGAGCACGGCACCGTAGACGGCGTGCCCGCCATCATCGCCCAGAAGGTCAGCGGGATATGTTTCCGCAAACCGCCATAATAACGCATGTCCTGTTCATGATGCATCGCGTGGATCACTGAACCCGCGCCAAGGAACAAAAGCGCCTTAAAGAATGCGTGCGTGAACAAATGGAACATCGCTGCGCCATATGCGCCGGTGCCCGCTGCAAAGAACATATATCCAAGCTGCGAGCATGTTGAATAAGCAATAACGCGTTTGATGTCGGTTTGTACCAGACCAACGGTCGCTGCAAAAATGGCCGTTGTCGCGCCAACGATCGTTACAACATCGAGCGCAAACTGGCTGGTTTCAAACAATGGTGACAAGCGGCAAACCATGAAGACGCCTGCGGTAACCATCGTCGCCGCGTGAATAAGCGCCGACACCGGTGTAGGCCCCTCCATCGCGTCAGGCAGCCATGTGTGCAGGCCCAACTGCGCAGATTTGCCCATCGCGCCGATGAACAACAATATACACAGCAAGCTCATGGTATCAACGCGGAACCCGAGGAAACCGATGCTTGATCCAACCTTGTCAGGTGCCGCCGCCAAAATGTCCGGAATGGAAACCGTGCCAAAAAGCCAGAACACGCCGAAGATACCCAGCATGAAGCCAAGGACACCCACGCGGTACACGACAAATGCCTTAATCGCCGCGGCGTTCGCGCTTGGTTTTTTATACCAGAAACCAATCAACAGATAAGACGCGAGGCCGACGCCTTCCCATCCAAAGAACATTTGGACGAGATTGTTGGCGGTCACGAGCATCAACATCGCGAAGGTGAACAACGACAGATACGCAAAGAAGCGCGGTTGATCGGGGTCTTCTTCCATATAGCCCCAGCTATACAGATGGACGAGCGCGGACACGGTGGTGATAACCACCAACATCACCGCGGTCAGCGCATCAACACGCAATTCCCAATCGAATGACAAATCACCCGATTGAACCCAGTTCATCACGGGCGCGACATAAGCGGTTTCGCTGCCGTTGAGAAAGCCGATGAAAATCGGCCAGCTCAGCAAGGACGCAGTGAATAGGCCGGCTGTGGTAATGGTCTTGGATGCAACCGCGCCAATGAAGCGTTGGCCGAGGCCCGCGACAAGCGCAGCCAAAAGCGGAAGAAAAACAATGATATGGATCGAAGTCACTGGATGTTATCCCTTCATCCGGTTGACATCGTCAACGGCAATGGTGCCCCGGCCACGGAAGTAAATGACCAATATGGCGAGACCGATGGCCGCTTCACCAGCAGCCACCGTCAGCACGAACATCGCAAAAATCTGGCCCGTAAGGTCACCAAGAAAGACGCTGAACGCAACGAGGTTGATATTTACCGCCAGCAGAATGAGTTCAATAGCCATCAAGATAATGATCACATTTTTGCGGTTCAGGAAAATGCCCAGCACACCCATGACAAACAGGATGCTGCTCACCACGAGATAATGTTCGATACCAATCACAACTCGATCCCCTGCCCTACCGGTTGATTGACATTGCGCGTCGCGTCTTCGGGACGGCGCTGTACCTGGCTGCTGATGCTCTGGCCGCGCGTCCCATGGCTCTTACGATGGGTGAGAACAATCGCGCCCACCATTGCGACCAAAAGAATGAGACCCGCAGTTTCAAACATGAAAACATATTTGCTGTAGAGCAAACCGCCGATAGCTTCGATATTGGGAACAGCCGCCGACACAGTGGCTGCGCCAGCCTCTGGCGTGCCCAAAGCAACTGAACCCGCCTGATACGCGCCGATGCCAAGCACCAGCTCAGCAGCGAGCACAACGGCGAGCAGCAAACCAAGCGGAACGTTTTTCACAAAACCTGCGCGCAGTTCGGCGAAATCGATGTCGAGCATCATCACCACAAACAGGAACAGCACAGCGACTGCACCGACATACACAATGACGAGCAGCATCGCGATAAATTCAGCGCCGATCAGGACCATCAGTCCAGCAGCGTTAAAGAACGCGACGATCAACCACAGCACGCTGTGCACAGGGTTGCGTGCAAAGATGACCATCGCGGCAGAGGCGATGACGATGCTTGCGAAGATATAGAAGGAAACGAGTTGGATCACGATGGGCCGCCCTTAACGATAGGGTGCATCGGCGGCAAGGTTCGCGGCAATTGCCCGTTCCCATTTCGCGCCGTTGTCGAGAAGCTTGGCCTTGTCATAAAACAATTCCTCGCGTGTTTCGGTTGCAAATTCGAGATTTGGTCCCTCGACAATCGCATCCACGGGGCAAGCTTCTTGGCAGAAACCGCAATAGATACACTTCGTCATGTCGATGTCATAGCGCGTCGTGCGACGGCTGCCGTCTTCACGCGGTTCTGACTCGATGGTGATTGCCAATGCAGGACATACCGCTTCGCACAGCTTGCACGCAATGCACCGCTCTTCCCCATTGGGGTACCGCCGCAAAGCGTGCTCTCCGCGAAAACGCGGGCTCAACGGGTTCTTTTCGAACGGATAGTTGATCGTTGCCTTTGGCTTAAAGAAATATTGCAAGGTCAACCAGTGCGCCTTGACGAATTCCCAAAGGGTAAAGGTTTTGATGAGATGCGCGATGGTGGTCATGCGAAATGTCCTGTGAACATAAGATAGCCGCTCACCAGAAAGACCCAGAACAGTGAGATTGGTAGAGATCGGAAGAGCGTCGTGTAGGGAAAGAGTGTCTTCGCCTGTGTAGA
>CALDKP010000254.1 GCA_937898535.1 uncultured Sphingomonadales bacterium
ACGAGCGTGGCCTCGACCGGTTACGCCACCTGGGCCGCCGCCAACGCTGAGGGGCTCCTGGGCTGCTCCACTATCATGTGCAGCTATGCCTGCAAGCAGGGGGCAAGAGCAGGCTGGAATCGCCATAGCTGTAGAACCGGTATCGCCCGGCAATGGCATGGGCATAGGCCGCCTGCATCCGTTCCCGACCCATGATCGCGCTGACAAGCATGAACAGGGTGGACTTGGGCAAATGGAAATTGGTCATCAGCCCGTCAATCGCCTTGAAGCGATATCCCGGTGTGATGAAAATCGAGGTGTCATTCTCAAACGACCGAATGATGCCATCGTCACCGGTCGCGCTTTCGAGCAGGCGCAGCGACGTGGTGCCGACAGCGATGACGCGTCCGCCGTTTGCCCGCACGGCGTTCAACCGGTCGGCGCAGGCGGCATCGATGCGGCCCCATTCGGCATGCATCTGGTGATCGTCCGTGTCATCGACTTTCATCGGCAGGAATGTGCCCGCCCCAACATGGAGCGTCAGCGTTTCATGCACGATGCCCGCAGCTTCCAGACGTGCCAATAGATCCGGGGTAAAGTGCAACGCGGCGGTGGGGGCTGCAACGGCGCCCTTTTCTGCCGCGAACATCGTCTGATAGTCCTCGGCATCGCGTTCATCGATACCGCGTTTCGCCGCGATATAGGGCGGCAGAGGCATGGTCCCGGCGCGTTCCAGAAGAACTTCGACCGGCTCTTCCCCTTCAAAGTGAAGCAGCACACTGCCATCCGCGCCGCGGCTCACCGCCAGCGCCGAGACATCCTGCCCGAAGTCGATCCGGTCGCCATCCTTCAACCGTTTCGCATTGCGGACAAAGGCCCGCCAGTCGCGCAGGCCTTCGCGTTTGTGCAGGGTCGCCCCGATGCGCGCTTCGCCGCGCCTCCCTTCCAGCTGGGCCGGTATGACGCGCGTATCGTTGAACACCAGACAATCGCCCGCCCTGAGAATGTCCGGCAGATCGCGGACAGATCGGTCGGCTGTCGCATCCCCATCCAGCAGCAAGAGGCGAGCTGCGTCCCGCGGTTGGGCGGGGCGCAGGGCGATCAGGTCTTGGGGAAGATCAAAGTCGAAGAGATCGACGCGCATTAGGGCTGCGGCGTTGTGGCCGGTTCCTCAAGCTTGGCTGACACCTGCGGCAACGGCACACGCGGCGCGTCCGGTCCATCGGCCCCGATCCAAGCATGGACGATCTTTGCAGGGTTGAGCGGTGGTTCGCCCCGTTCAATGGCGTCGACATATTGCATGCCACTCATGACGCGACCGAGAACGGTGTATTTCCCGTCCAGCCGAAGCGTAGGCGAAAAGACGATGAAGAACTGGCTGTTGGCGCTGTCCGGCGCACTGGTGCGCGCCATCGAAAGGGCACCGCGCAGATGTGGCAGATCGTTAAACTCAGCCTGCAGGTCAGCCATTGGCGAGCCGCCAGCGCCCGTCCCTTGCGGATCGCCCGTTTGCGCCATGAAGCCGTCAATCACGCGGTGGAAAACAACGCCATTATAAAAGCCCTGACGTGTCAACGTTTTGATGCGGTCGATATGGGCCGGAGCGATATCTGCATATAGTTTGATCGAAACACGGCCACCGGTCGACAGATCAAGGTGGAGGATATTCTCGGCCTCGTTCACGACAGGTGCCGGCACCGCAGCCACCGGTTCCTGGGCGTTCACCCAAGCCGATGCGAAAAGGGTTGCCATGAGAAAAATGAGATTGCGCAACATATTGGAGATCACTCCCAGACTATAGTTTGCGCTTCCTTAGCTGCATCATCTGTCCTTGTCATGAACGAAGCGCAGTCATCGCAAAACGGTTGCCTTGTCCGTGGTTTCACGACAAACAGATGGCGGGTAGCTTATTCTTTGGAGGGATGCAGATGCGGAAATTCCTGGTTCTGGGCGCAGCAAGCGCCATGTTCGCAATTACGGCTTGTTCGGATAAAGGTGCCGACACGGACGGCGATGGCATCATCGACGCCTTCGACGGCGCGACGGCCGGGGCGATCCTGAGCGACCTCGCCGAGGAGGCCACCGGTCACGCGGGTGTCCTGCAGCGCGTACGCGGTGATCAGCATCGATTCGAGCAGCAGGTGGGGCGCATTCTCGAGAATCCAGCGGTCCTTGAAGGTGCCGGGCTCGCCCTCGTCGATGTTGACCGCCATCAGCCGCGGCGCCGCCTGGCCGCGCACAATGCGCCACTTGCGACCGGCCGGGAAACCCGCGCCACCCAGGCCGCGCAGGCCCGAGTCTTCCAGCGCTGCTATCACCTGCAACGGGTCGTATTCGCCCTGCACCACGGCGGCGGCCAGGCCATAGCCCCCGCGGGCACGGTAGGCGGCGTAGCCGGTGAAGGCGGGCGTCGCCTGCTGCTGCGCGGGTGGGGGC
>CALDKP010000255.1 GCA_937898535.1 uncultured Sphingomonadales bacterium
ATCAAGTGATATTGAAACCAAGCCCGCCGGACCTTCAGGAACTGTATCTGGGCTCGCTCAAGGCCATTGGCATTGATCCCTTGCTGCACGACATCCGCTTTGTCGAAGACGACTGGGAAAGCCCGACGCTCGGTGCATGGGGCCTTGGCTGGGAAGTCTGGTGTGACGGCATGGAAGTCACGCAGTTTACGTATTTCCAACAAATGGGCGGCTTTGATTGCAAGCCGGTCTCTGGCGAGTTGACCTATGGTCTGGAACGTCTGGCGATGTATATCCAGAACAAGGATAGCATTTTCGACCTCGCGTATAACAATGCCACCGCTGATCGCCCGGCGATTACCTATGGCGACGTCTTCCGCGAAAACGAGCGGCAGATGAGCACTTATCATTTTGAGGTTGCCGACACCGACATGCTGTTCGATGCCTTTAAAAAGGCGACCGCGGAGTGCGAAAGCTGCCTTGCGCGCAGCTTACCCATTCCCGCCTATGAACAGGCGATCAAGGCCAGCCATATCTTCAACATACTTCAGGCGCGCGGCGTGATTTCCGTGCAAGAACGCGCCAGCTATATGGGCCGCGTCCGCGACCTCGCCAAAGGCAGCTGCCAGGCATGGATGGAAAAGAACGGATGGACGGCATGACCGATTTTCTGCTGGAACTTCGCTCTGAGGAAATCCCTGCGCGGATGCAGTTGAAGGCCAAGGAAGACTTGGCGCGCTTGTTCAACGACGCGCTGGCCAAGGCCGGGCTTGCTGCGGCTTCGGTTGAAACCTTTGCCACACCGCGCCGCTTGGCGTTGATTGCGACGGGTTTGCCGCTGGCGACAGATGCTGTGTCCGAAGAAACCAAAGGCCCAAAAGTCGGCGCGCCGCCGCAGGCGATGGAGGGTTTCCTCCGCAAAACCGGCCTTACAGAAGATCAATTGATCGAACGCGATGGCGTGTATTTCGCGGTCGTGGAAAAGGCAGGGCGTCAGACGGCTGATGTTCTGGCTGAGGCGATTCCAGCGATTATTCGTGCGTTCCCATGGCCAAAGTCGCAACGCTGGGGCGCGGGGTCGGCTTCGACCGAAAGTCTGCGCTGGGTCCGCCCGTTGCAAGGTATCGTCGCGATATTGGGCGATGATGTCGTGCCATGCGAGATCGAAGGCATCATCAGCGGCACGGCGACGATGGGACATCGGTTCCATCACAGCGGCCCTGTCACTATTGGCAACGCGGGCGACTATGCAGAAAAGCTCCGCGACGCCCATGTCCTCGTCCATTTCTCCGAACGCTGCGCGCTCATTCGCGATGGCGCAAAGGCTGCTGCTGCGGCCGCAGGGCTGACATTGGTTGAGGATGAAGGCCTGGTTGTCGAAAATGCCGGGCTGACCGAATGGCCCGTGCCAATGCTCGGCCGGTTTGACCCCGCATTCTTGGACGTGCCGCAAGAAGTCATTCAGCTCACCGCACGTGTGAACCAGAAATATTTTGTCTGCCATGACAGTGCGGGCAAGCTTGCCAACGCCTTTGTCTGCACCGCGAATATCGCTGCACATGACGGCGGGGCAGCGATTGTAGCGGGTAATGAAAAGGTGCTCGCCGCGCGCCTGTCCGATGCGAAATTCTTTTGGGAACAAGACCTGAAGGTCGCGCTGGACGATCAGGCGACGAAGCTGGCGCAGATCACGTTCCACGAAAAATTGGGCAGCGTCGCCGACAAGGTTGAACGCGTTGCCAAGCTGGCACGCTGGTTGGTTGAAGAAGGCATTGTCAAAGGCGCCAATGCCGATGACGCCGAACGTGCGGCGCGGCTGTGCAAGGCTGACCTTGTCACCGGCATGGTCGGCGAGTTCCCCGAATTGCAGGGCCTCATGGGTGGCTATTACGCCCGCGCACAAGGCGAAGCCGACGCTGTCGCCGACGCGGTCCGCGATCACTATAAGCCAGTCGGGCAGGGCGATGACGTCCCCACCGCGCCGGTCACGGTGGCGGTGAGCTTGGCGGATAAGCTGGATACGCTAGTTGGTTTTTTTGCGTTTGATGAAAAGCCCACAGGTTCGAAAGACCCATTTGCGCTCAGGCGGGCGGCAATCGCGATTATTTCATTGTTGCAAAGAAGCCAGTTGAGACTTCCTGCTGCAGATCTCATTAATAACCATATTTCAGCCTATGTTGAAATTGTGGGCTCTTCAATCGTGAACGAAGTTGATCGCGATATATCTGCATTCGAGGCTGCCAAAATCCGGCTAGATAGCAAAAATTTGACAGCACTTATTAAACGTCGGCGTGAAGAATTGGCTCCTCAAGCAGAGCTCGATACTTTCGTCGAAAACGTACATCAGGTCATTCCCTTCCTAATCGATCGCCTTAAAGTCCAACAACGCGAAGCGGGTGTACGGCACGATTTGATTGATGCGGTGTTTAGCCTTGGTGGTGAGGATGATCTTGTCCGGCTGCTCGCGCGGGTGAACGCATTGCAGGCATATATTACAACCGCCGAAGGCGCGAATTTGTTGGCCGCGTATAAGCGCGCGGCGAACATCTTGAAGGCAGCGGACGGTGTTGACGCGGCTGCACCCGCTCCCGCTGATTTGGTGGGTGAAGAGCGTGCGCTCCTCACCGCGCTCGACACCGCAGCGCCCAATGCCGCGGCCGCCGTCGTCCGCGGCCTCGGCCACCTCGCGCTGAGCCTGGAGGCACTGACGCATGTTCTCCAGCTTCTTCATCGAGCGCCCCATCTTCGCGTGGGTGATCGCGCTCTTCATCGGCGTCGGTCTCTACGGCCTGACCTACATGTATCCGCGCTATCTCGCCGAAGTGCGCGGCTACAGCGCGCTGATGATCGGCGAAAAGGCCGCCGACATGATCAAAACTGATCACGGAATGGAAACAGCATGATCCGCCACATCGTTTTGCTTCGCTTCCGCTCCGAAGTGACCGGGGACCAGATTGACGATCTCTTTGCTGAACTGCATCAGATCAGGGGAAAAGTGCCCGGACTGCTGGACATCACGTCAGGCAGAAGCGAAAGCCCCGAGCAGATGGAGCGCGGCTACATGCACGGCTTTGTCGTCGATTTTGCCGACTGGACTGCGCTTCAAGCCTATCAAGACCACCCCGAACACCAAGCTTTGGGTGCCAGGCTGACTGCGGCGTCGGTCGGGGGCAAGGAGGGGATCCTGTGCTTCGATT
>CALDKP010000256.1 GCA_937898535.1 uncultured Sphingomonadales bacterium
GTCCGGCGACGCAGTTTTTGGCAAAGCTGTCCATGCCGATGCTGAGCAACTCCACCGCGCGCAGCACATTGGCACCGATGAGCGGTTTGAAGACGTTAAGCTGCAAATGCCCCTGCAGCCCGCCAATCGTCACGGCCTGATGATTGCCCATGACCTGCGCTGCGACCATCGTCAGCATTTCGCACTGCGTCGGGTTGACCTTACCCGGCATGATCGAGCTACCCGGCTCGTTTTCCGGCAGATGCAACTCGCCAAGGCCCGAGCGCGGACCAGACCCAAGCAAGCGGATGTCGTTGGCAATCTTTGTGAGGGACACGGCAAGCGTGTTGAGCGTGCCCGACATTTGCACAAGCCCGTCATTCGATGCCAGCGCCTCAAACTTGTTGCGGGCGGGTTCAAAGGCGATGCCCGTCGCTGTTGAGATTTCAGCAGCAATCGCCCTGTCAAAACCCGCTGGCGCATTCAGGCCCGTGCCGACCGCAGTGCCGCCCTGCGCGAGCTTTTGCACATTATGGACAATTGTCCCTTCGACCCGCGCACGGTTGGCGGTCAGTTGCGCGACAAAGGCGGAAAATTCCTGACCCAAGGTCAGCGGCGTTGCGTCCTGCAAATGGGTGCGGCCGATTTTGATGATCGCGCCCCAGGCTTGGCACTTTTCGGTCAACGCATCGGTCAGGCGTTGCAAGGCGGGGAGCAGATCGCGCCAAACCGCGATGGCGACGGCGACATGGATTGCGGTGGGAAAGCTGTCGTTCGATGACTGCCCCATATTGACATGGTCATTGGGGTGCACGGGCGTTTTGCCGCCGCGTGTACCCGCCAGCGCCTCATTGGCGATGCCGGCGATAACCTCGTTCACGTTCATGTTCGACTGCGTGCCGCTGCCCGTTTGCCAGATGACGAGCGGGAATTGATCGTCATGCTTGCCCGCCAATATGGCGTCTGCGGCGGCGATGATCGCGTCGGCAATGTCCGCTGGCAGCGCGCCCGATGCTTTGTGCGTTAATGCGGCGGCACGTTTTACATGGGCAAGGCCGTAGATTATGCCAATCGGCATCCGCTCATGCGCCGGAAAGGGAAAGTTCGCGATACTCCGCTGCGTCTGCGCGCCCCAAAAAGCGGCTGCGGGGACCTCTATCGGTCCAAAACTGTCGGTTTCAGTGCGGGTTTTCCCCGTCACTTTTTTCGCCCGAAGTCCACGCTTACGACGTTGGAGCCGTCTTCGACGACGACGGTGGGGCCGTCATTGCCGGCTTCTTCATGCGGTTCGGGTTCGCTTTCGCCCGCATCGACATGGAATTGCAGCGCGAAATCTACGGCCGGGTCAACGAAGGCGGTGATCGCGGAGTAGGGGATGAACAGATGCGAGGGGATTTGGCTGAACGACAGGCCAACTTCGAAATGTTCGGCCTCAACCTTTAGGTCCCAATATTTGTGCTGCAGCACGATGGTCATTTCATCGGGGAAGCGTTCGTGCAGATGCTGCGGAATGGCCACACCCGGTGCTTGCGTCTTGAACGTGATGTAGAAATGATGGTCGCCGGGCAGGCCATCGCGCGCGACATCGCCCAGCACGCGGCCAACGACGGCGCGCAATGCCTCTTGCACTACGTCATCATAAGGAATCAGGCTATCTACATGCTCTTCGGTCATGGGCACTTGGTGGACCGGTGCACGTTTTAAATCAAGATACTTGTTGCCTTAAGCCAACTTGCCAAATGCGCGCATGTGGCTATATCGGCGGCCATGCGTACAGGCTCCATAAGTCGCAAGACGAACGAAACGTCCATTGATGTTGAGGTGAACCTCGACGGCACTGGTGTGTATGAAGTTTCAACGGGCATCGGTTTTCTCGACCATATGCTTGAGCAACTGTCGCGCCATTCGCTGATCGACCTGAAAGTGAAGGCGGTTGGCGACCTGCACATTGACCAGCACCACACCACCGAAGACACCGGCATTGCGATTGGCGAGGCGGTGTTGCAGGCATTGGGCGATAAACGCGGCATCACGCGTTATGGCACGGCCTACGCGCCGATGGATGAAACGTTGACGCGCTGTGCGCTCGATATTTCTGGACGGCCCTATTTCGTGTGGAAAGTGTCGCTTGGCATGCCGCGTTTGGGCGAGTGGGATACCGAGCTTATCGAACATTGGTTCCACAGCTTTGCCACCAGCGCGGGCATCACGCTGCACATCGAAAATCTTTATGGTTCGAACAACCACCACATCGTCGAAAGCTGCTACAAGGCTTTGGCTCGCGCATTGCGCCAAGCGGTCGAGATTGACCCGCGCAAGGCAGACGCCATCCCGTCGACCAAGGGCACGCTCTAGGCCGTGTCACTTGCGCTGATTGATTATGGCGCGGGCAATCTGCATTCGGTGCACAATGCGTTGAAAGCGGCGGGCGCAGGCGACGTGCATGTGACCGCCGACCCTGATGTTGTTGCCAAGGCCGACCGTATCGTTCTGCCCGGCGTTGGCGCCTTTGCGCATTGTATGGAGGCGCTGTCCGCGATTGACGGCATGATTGCCGCCATGGAGCAACGCGTGCGCGTTGACGCTATTCCATTTCTGGGCATTTGCGTCGGTATGCAGCTGTTGGCGGATGCGGGCGTTGAGCACAAAACGACGCGCGGGCTTGGTTGGATCAGTGGCACCGTCCGCGCGATTGCACCGGCTGTAGATTTGAAAATTCCGCATATGGGCTGGAACGATGTTGTTCCGACACAAGGCGCGCCGCTGATCGAAGCGGGTGAGGCGTATTTTCTGCATAGCTACCATTTCGATGCGACAGACGATGCAGACGTGCTGGCGAAAACCGACCATGGCGGGCCTTTGGTCGCGGCGGTTGGCCGGGGC
>CALDKP010000257.1 GCA_937898535.1 uncultured Sphingomonadales bacterium
AGTTCAGACGTGTGCTCTTCCGATCTCCTGCGGACCTTGGACGATATGCAAGGTTCCGTTGTTTATATGTTGCTGCGACAAAAGTTTCAGTGGCACGTTCGTGAGGATGGCCTGCCGCAGCAGCGAGGAAATGATGCTCCAGTCTTCGGGTAGATCTTTTAGCATCGATATCGTGCTGGCACTGACAATCGAGATACCGGCCCAGCGGGTATTCAAATCGATGCGCTCGAAAAGGCTATTCTCGTCACGCCCGTCTACCGTCGCCACGAAGTTGTCCGCCGATTGCGTCAGCGTTTCAACAAAGTCAGGCTGCACATATAGTTGTCCCGATTGAACCCAAATGCGGTCATCCAGCTTTAAATAGCGCTGAATATCCGCACCGGTACGCACGAAATCGACGAGGACGTTTTTCTGGCGCCATTGGTCGGCCAAGGCCAACATTGCACCATCAACATTCTCTACTTCAACGAGAAACCGTGAAATACCGGCGCGGCAAAGCGTTTTAATTTGATAATCCACGAGTGACCCACCCGCCAACTCGGTATTCGCCTTATCCGTTGGCCCCCGCGAGGCAGGCACGTCTCCACCCGTGACGGAGAGCAAAGCGACAGACGGTTTTTCAGTAACGCGAGTGGACACCATTGGCCCGATATGGATGTTAGGTGTCTTTTGCCAATAAAAATCTACAAAGACCGATCAATCATTGCACAATCAAATGTTCAATATCGGATATTGCATTGTTGAGTTTGCGAATGACAACAGGATCACCGGGCGCGCCTTCGCTTGCTTCGTCCGCCAGCGTCATGAGGTGTGTTGCGCCAAAGCTTGCCGCCAAACCTTTTAAACGCCAGCTGGAATACTGCCAATTTGCATCGCAACGGGACCGCGACAACAGGCTGATTTGGCGCTTTGCGCTCTCAACGAAGGACACACGCAGTTCCGCCAGTAAGGATGCATCATCCCCTACTGCAGCCTTTAACGCTGTGTCAAATGAGCCATAATCCATCGACATTCTTCGGACTTAAAACACATAGTGTTAAGTTTGCGTTTCTCTCTCGTAATAATATGGTAAATAAGGGATTATGACCATCCGTTCAAAAATCGTCGGCTTGACGCAGCATATTTCAGACCAATCCACGCACGACGATGTCGTAGATGAAACGAACGCGACCGCGGATCTGCTTCCGGACGAGGACTATTCAGTCACTTTCGATGATGAGCATGAGCTTCAGGCGCCGCGGCATAATGTTTTGGCATATGTGGTGCCGACGCTGCTTATCCTCGCATTCGCGGGCTGGACTGCATTTTTCGCACTGACATATTGGCCCGAGGCGCAAGCGGGCCTCGACAATAATCGCGTTGTCGAACTCATTGTGAATTGGGCCGTCCCTGCACTATTGATCGCCATGTCTTGGTTGTTGATGATGCGTAACAGCAGCCGGGAAGCAACACGATTTGGCAATGTTGCAGCCTTGTTGCGAAATGAAAGCGATTTGCTCAGCCAGCGAATGCGCACAGTGAACGAGGAAATCTCGTTAGCGCGCGAGTTTTTGTCGCAAAATGCACGCGACCTCGAGTCGCTTGGACGGCGGTCCTCGCAGAAACTAATGGATTCAGCCCAAGTCCTTACAACCGCGCTTGCAGACAGCGATGAGAAAGCAAAAACGCTCGAAGCTGTAAGCCAATCGGCAAACACAAATCTCGAGCAGCTCCGCAAGCATTTGCCGGTCGTCACAAGCGCAGCGAAAGATGTGACCAACCAGATAGGCAGCGCTGGTAACAATGCCCAAATTCAGATCAAGGCGCTCATCGCGACGTTAGAGCGCGTTCGCGATGCCGGAAAATCGGTGCGCGATTATGTCGATGATGTTGAAGTCCGCGCGGATGATATGGCGGTTAAATTAGAACAGTCGCTTAGCAGCAGTGCAAAGTTGCTGGACGTGCGAAGTGCTGAAGCGCTTGACCGGAGTGCCGAAATGGCGACGTTAATGGACAGCGCATCGCAAGCCATATCCAGCGGCATCGCGCAGGCATCGGGCGATATAGGCGCGATCCTCACGGATAGTCAGGAACATATTCAGTCGAGCCTTTCCGAAATGCGGCAGGCACTAGGTGAAGTTGGTAGCCAGACCGAACAGGAAGAAGCGCGCATCCGTGCTATGATTGCGACAATTAGCGCGCACATCCAGTCAAGTGCGCAGCAGATTTCAGAAGTTGACCGAGTCGCAACCGACCAAACGTCGAAGCTTGCAACGGCTGTATCCGCCTTGGGAGAGAGCACCCGCAATGTTGGCTCTGCACTAACCGACAACCAGCTTGTTACCCAACAACTGATTGAACAGTCACACAGGCTATTGGAGTCGCTTGGTACGGCGAACCATGAAATCAGCGAGACCATTCCTGCAGCTATGGATGTACTCAGCGTGCAATTGTCCGATGGCGTCGCGCAGATAAAATCCGCGCTATCGAACGCGGAATCGCTCGAGGAATTGAGTGGCAGCATGCTGGAGAAGCTGAACGGTCTGGAGCAGCTCATTGCCACCCAGCGCGACTCGGTGGACGCTCTGATGACGCAGAGCGATGCCCATTTTGCCGCCCGCCATGACCAAGTCGATGCGCTTGGTTCGTCACTTCGGCAGACACAATCCCTGCTTCAGGAAATGTCGGATGAGGCAAATGGCCAACTGGTAACCGCATTGCTTCGTGTCCGCGAATCCACTCGCGCTGCTGCGGAAAGCAGCCGGAAGATATTGGATGATGAACTCGCCCATATTGCTGAGCAGCTAACCGAACAGAACCGAACGGCTCTTGCTAACGCATTGGATGCGCAAGTTGCGTCGATGAATTCTGCTGTTCAGGAAGCGATTGAACGCAATGTAGAGCTATCCGAAGCTGCGACCGGTCTGGTCGTCAAGCAGCTGGCCGAGCTGGGTGAAATGACCACCAGTCTTGAAAACCGGATTGCGGATAGCAAAAACAGTTTTGAATCGGTTCATGATGATAGCTTCGCCCGCCGCATGGTTTTGTTGACGGAATCGCTAAATTCGACGGCAATCGATGTTGCGAAAATATTGTCGAACGACATCACCGACACTGCATGGGCATCTTATCTGAAGGGCGACAGAGGCGTGTTTACGCGTCGTGCCGTGCGCCTTCTCGATTCAGGAGAGGCAAAGATCATCGCCAATCACTATGGCGATGACAGCGAATTCCGCGAGCATGTGAACCGCTATGTGCACGATTTTGAATCGATCATGCGCCTGCTACTAAGCACACGCGATGGCAACGCCATCGGCGTCACGCTTCTTTCGTCCGATATCGGCAAGCTGTATGTAGCGCTTGCACAAGCGATCGAACGGCTACGGAACTAGGCCTTAAACAGGCCGGTTTATCAGCCAATCAAAGCTGTGGCGGTCAATCCAGCCATTAACATAATTGGCGTAATATAGCCCGAACAGCGCGGCCGATAATAATGTTGTCCGCAAAAGGATTTTACCGGGCTGGAAGTTCCCGGGTGCACTATCTGCTTGTCCCGGCACCTTGGGTAGCCCCAATTCCTCATGCGTGCGGACGCCGATGGGAAGGATGACAAACGCCGTCATCACCCAAAAAAGTGCGTAAATCGCTATAATTGATGTCCAGCTCATGCTGTCTCCAATATCATCACATCAACAATGGGTTTTTTGCCAGTCCAGCTGACGGCAACACGGCGAACGGCCAAACGTACGGTCTCGCGCAGCTTTTCATAATCACCGCGATTGTCCTCAATCGCCTTTACGGCAGCGGTCGTGGCTTCGTCGATAAAATCATCCAGATCTTCTTCGATGGGAACGCCATGCAAACGGATTTCCGGACTGCCCAGCAACTTGTCATTCGCACCAAGCGCGAACGCCACCGAAATCAATCCGTACCACGACAGACGCCGACGTTCATTCAACGTTGCGCCGTCCGCAGCGATGATGGTGTCACCATCGAGGATGAGACGGCCAGTCCGTTCCTTGCCTATTGTCTTTGGTTCACCGGGGGCCAAACGCACGACGTCACCATTGGACTGCACGACAGACTTTGGAACGCCATGGGCAAGTGCGAAACGTGCCTGTTCCGCCATGTGCCGGCGTTCGCCATGCACAGGAACAAGGATTTCGGGCCTGATCCAATCATATAGCGCCGCAAGTTCAGGCTGCCCCGGGTGACCCGATACATGAACATGCGCCTGCTTTTCAGTAACCGTCAGAATGTTGCGTTCGGCAAGCTTGTTCATGATGATGCCGATTGCGATTTCATTGCCCGGGATCTGCTTGGACGAGAAGATGACGGTGTCGCCCTCCTCCAGCTTCACAGGATGATTTCCTTCGGCAATGCGGGCCAACGCTGCGCGGGCTTCGCCCTGCCCGCCTGTTGCAACGACCATGACTTCATGGCGCGCAAGGCTGTCAACGCTCTCCATATCAATGGTTTTGGGTAGGTCTTTCAAATAGCCATTGGCCTGCGCTGCCTCAAGGATACGGTGCAACGACCGACCGGCAAAGCACAAGGTACGCCCGCTCTCGCGCGCAACTTCGCCCAAAGTCTGCAACCGCGCCGCGTTGGAGGCAAAAGTTGTAACCACAACCCGACCCTTCGCGGCCTTGACGGATTTGAGCAGGTCGTCCTTCACACTGCCTTCGCTGCCGCTATGTTCATGATTGAAGACGTTGGTGGAATCGCACACCATCGCCAATATACCCGTGTCACCAATCGCGGTTAGCGCGTCGGCGGTGCTTGGGATTCCCAACACAGGCCGTTCATCCAGCTTCCAGTCACCGGTGTGGAAAATCTTACCATAAGGCGTGGTGATCAGACAGGCGCTCATTTCAAGGATGGAGTGCGCCAGCGTCACAAATTTAAAGTCGAACGGTCCCATGGAGAATGCGCCTTCCATGGGAATGACATTCAGCTCGACAATATCGGCGATGCCTTCTTCCTCAAGCTTGCCGCGAATGAGCGTTGCTGTGAACGGTGTCGCATATAAAGGCACGCCGAGGTCGGCGGCAAAATAGGCCACCGCGCCGATATGGTCTTCATGACCATGCGTCAGGACGATGCCCAAAAGGTCTTTTTTACGCTTCTCGATAAATTCCAGATCTGGAAGTACGAGGTCGATGCCGGGATATTCTGAATTGGCAAATGTGAGGCCGAGGTCGACCATCACCCACTTGCCATCGCAACCATATAAATTGACGTTCATGCCAATTTCATTTGACCCGCCAAGAGCAAGGAAAAGCAGTTCATTTTTTGGGGTCGTCATTATGTTTTTTCTCTATTCCTGTACAAAAGCGCCAGCCCCCGCAGCGTCAAATCGGGTTCTACCCGGTCAAATAAATGGCCATGTTGCTGAAACAAGATAGCCAAACCGCCGGTCGCAACAACCGATACCGGCTCGCCAATTTCAGCCTTCATTCGGGCAATCATTCCCTCGATCATTGCCACATAGCCCCAATAGATGCCAATCTGCATTTGTCCAACAGTGGTTGTGCCAATGACACTTTCATTTGGCGGTGGTTCGATTGCAATCCGCGGCAGCATGGCCGCTGCGCCATATAAAGCATCGAGCGACAGATTAACGCCCGGCGCGATGCTTCCGCCGTGGTAAGACCCATCGGGGCCAACATAATCAAAGGTCGTCGCCGTGCCGAAGCTGATCACGATCTTATGCCCGTCCGCGAGCGCATGTGCCGCGATGGCATTCACGGCGCGATCTGCGCCAACCGACTGCGGTTCAGCAACACGCAGCCGAATACCCCATGCGACAGCCCCGCGCCCAGCCACAAGCGCTTCACACCCAAAATAATGAGTCGCCAAAAGTTGTAGATTGTGAAGCGCACGCGGCACGACGGTCGCGATGATTACCGCATCGATATCAGATCGGCTGTACCCCGCCATCTGGATGAGCTGATCCAGCCAAACCGCATATTCATCGGCCGTGCGGCGCGCGTCTGTGGCGATGCGCCAGCGGTGCAATATCTCGCCGCTATCATCAACCAAGGCAAACTTTGCGTTGGTATTACCCGTGTCTATTGCGAGCAACATCGCCCACCCCTTTTAAACTAGAAAAACATCTGCTGCGTGAATGGCACGAATTGCGCCGTCCGCCAAGCTAAGCCGCAGGGCACCTTGATCGTCCAAGCCTTGGAAAAGCCCATGCAATTCTTCGCCATCGGGCAATCGCGCCGACAGCGCTGTTCCACGCGGATGTGCATATTCTTCCCACTGCCGGATAATGGTGCCCGTGCCCGACAGCCGCCAGATCGCGATGTAGCGTGCGAAGGCATCGGCGATGATTTCCACGCTCGATTGCGCGTCGGGTGGTGTCGCGCCAAGTGCGCGTAAGTCGGAGACTTTGCGATCAAGATTTTCCGGATGCCAAACAAGGTTTAGCCCAATGCCAACAACAACCGCGTCGGCCGCCCTTTCGAGCAATATCCCGCACAATTTTGAACCGTCGCGGGAAAGAATGTCATTTGGCCATTTCAGGGAAATATCAACATGCGGCGCTATTTGCCGGATCGCGTCGAACACCGCCAATGCCGTTACAAATGCCAGACTGGCTGGCGCAGGGTCGGTATCGCGCAAACGAACAATGGTGCTTGCGAAAACATTGCCCTTTGGGCTTTCCCAGCTGCGGCCCAAACGGCCTCTGCCGCCGTCCTGTGCATCAGCGCGCAGCCATAAACCTTCGGGAGCGCCCTGCGCCGCGCGCGTCAACAAATCCGCGTTCGTTGACCCTGTGAGCGGGACCTCTTCAAATATGAGCGTCAGAACAGCGCCTTTGCCGCAACCGCTGTCCAAACGCCGAGCGCTGGAATGGCAAAATAACCAAGCGGTGAGTTCGCAGCAGCAAGAATACCGCCGGTCCAGACAAGCACCTTGTCATCGCTTTCCGCGATAACATCTGCAGCATCATCAAAATACATCACTTTGACAACCTTCAGATAATAGAATGCACCAATAACCGACGCCGAGATGCCGATGACTGCCAATGGCAGCAGGCCGGCGGCGACAGCGGCATTGAATACCACCAGCTTACCCCAGAAACCGAACAATGGCGGAATGCCCGCGAGGCTAAACATGAAGATCGCAAAAGCCGCGGCAAGTGCTGGGCGGGTTTTGGACAGGCCAGCGATATCGGAAAATTCTTCCCGATAGTTGCCGTCTTTGTCCTTCAGTTGCATCAAGCACACAAAGCCGCCCAAGGTCATGGCGACATAGATCGTCAGATATACAAGCATGGCGGCAATGCCCTGCTCTGTTCCGGTGGCAAGACCAATGAGGATGAAACCCACATTGTTGATCGAGCTATACGCCATCAGGCGCTTCAAGTTTTGCTGACCAATTGCAGATCGGAAGAGCGTCGTGTAGGGAAAGAGTGTCTTCGCCTGTGTAGATCT
>CALDKP010000258.1 GCA_937898535.1 uncultured Sphingomonadales bacterium
TTCACTCCGGCTAGCGCGAGGTCTGCGAAGCGGGCCGCTTCAACCGAGGAGGGATTGGCCTCAAGCGTTATTTCGATATCGTCGGCAAAGCCCCAATGCGCTTGTGCAGCGTCGATCAAAGCTGACACGGTAGCAGGCGGCATCAATGATGGCGTACCGCCGCCGAAGAAAATGGAGGTGAGCGGACGACCCATGGTCAGCCCGGCTTCATGCGCCATGTCCTTCAATAGAGCGGTTCGCCATGCGTCTTGATCGACGCTTTCGCGGACATGGCTGTTAAAATCGCAATAGGGGCATTTGGAAATGCAAAAAGGCCAGTGGATATAGAGGGCGAGCGGCTTGCTCAAAAAACCGCCTCAACCAATTTGCGGAACGCGTCCGCCCGGTGGCTCATGGCATGTTTCTCCGCCGGGTCCAGTTCCGCAAAAGTTTGCGTGCGGTCGGTTGGCACGAACACCGGATCATAGCCAAAGCCCAACGTGCCACGCGGAGGCCATGTCAGGCTGCCCTGTACGCGGCCTTCGAACAGTTCTTCATGGCCATCGGGCCATGCAAGCGCGAGGGTGCAGATAAAGTAGGCGCTTCGGTCGGTATCCGGGCCAAGCTCGGCCAATTTGCCCTCGACTTTACCCATCGCCATGTACCAGTCGCGGCCTGGTCCGCCTTCGAACCGCTGCTTTTCTGCCCAGTCCGCCGTGTACACTCCGGGCGCGCCACCAAGCACCGCCACGCAAAGGCCGCTGTCATCCGCCAAGGCAGGCAGGCCCGATCCTTGGGCAGAAGCGTGCGCTTTCAGCAGCGCATTTTCGGCGAAGGTTGTTCCCGTCTCCTCGGGCTCGGGCAAGCCAAGCTCACCTGCTGAAACCGGTTCGATGCCGAACGGCGCCAGCAAAGCGCGGATTTCACGCACCTTGCCCGCATTGTGACTGGCGATGACAAGCTTGCCGGGCTCCAATTTGCGATGGGTCATATATTCTTGCCTTGAACCATATTGTCACCCCCGCTTTCGCGGGAATGACATGGACGTTTTATTGCAAAAAGCGGTTACTTCACCGCTTCCGCTTGCACCGCAAAGATCCGGTCGGTGCCCATGCGTGCGAGACGGAGCAGGCGCAGCAGGCTTTCCTCATCATAGGTCGCACCTTCGGCGGTCGCTTGTACTTCCGCGATCTGTCCGCCTTCAATGAGGACAAAGTTCGCATCGGCATCAGCGCTCGAATCTTCGATATAGTCGAGGTCAAGGACGGGCGTGCCGTTGACGATGCCGCAGCTGATGGCGGCAACGCGGCCGCTGATCGGATCTTCCTTAATCGCGCCCGAGGCAAGCAGGCCATCGACCGCAAGCCGCAAGGCGACCCACGCGCCAGAGATAGCCGCGGTGCGTGTTCCGCCGTCGGCTTGCAACACATCACAATCGATCGTGATCTGATGCTCGCCAAGCTTTTTCATATCTACGACAGCGCGTAAAGAACGTCCAATAAGACGTTGAATTTCTTGTGTTCTGCCGGACTGCTTGCCCTTCGCTGCTTCGCGCTGGCTGCGGGTATGCGTGGCGCGTGGGAGCATGGAATATTCCGCCGTCACCCAACCTTCACCCTTACCACGCAACCATGGCGGAAGGCGATCTTCAACGCTTGCGGTGACAAGCACGCGGGTGTCGCCAAAGCAGATGAGGCAGCTGCCCTCTGCATGCTTGGTGAAATGGGTTTCAATCGAAATGGCGCGCATTTCGTCGGGCGCACGGCCTGATGGACGCATGATAGTCTCCTGATAATGGGTTGAAGGCCGCAATAGCTTGCCCCGCTTGCTTTGCAAGCGCGCTGCGCTAAACCAACAACCGTGAGCCAAATTCCAATCAATGAACTGAACGACCGCACGCGCGTCATCTTCCGGATGGTGGTTGAAAGCTATTTGGACAATGGCGCGCCCGTGGGGTCGCGAACGCTTTCCAAATTTGCGGGCCTGAATTTGTCGCCTGCCTCGATTCGCAATGTGATGCAGGATTTGGAAGAGGCTGGTTTGCTTGCCTCGCCGCACACCAGCGCTGGCCGCGTGCCCACCGAAAGCGGGCTTCGTCTTTTTGTCGACGGCATGATGCAGTCGGCTGAACCGTCGATGGAAGAACGCCGTGCGATTGAATCGCAAATCATAAGCGATGGGCCAATTGAAGAAGCATTGGCGGCGGCGACTTCGGTGTTGTCGGGGCTATCGGCCTGTGCCGGAATCGTGCTCGTCCCCAAACGCGATGCCGTGTTGAAGGCATTCAACTTTGCGCGTCTGTCGCCGACCCAAGTTTTGGCCATCATGGTCGGCTCGGACAACAGCGTCGAAAACCGGTTGGTTGCGATTGACCCAGCTGTTTCCGATTCTGCGTTGGTTGAGGCGTCCAATTATATCTCGGCGCGATTGTCGGGTTTAACCTTGTCAGAGGCGCTTGAGCATCTTGATCGCGAAATTCGGGCGGAACAGGCGGAGCTTGATGCGGCAAGCCAGAAGCTCGTGCGCGATGGGCTGGCGATCTGGTCGCTCGATGCTAACGACCGGCCCGTGCTGATTGTGCGCGGTCAGTCAAACCTGATTGACG
>CALDKP010000259.1 GCA_937898535.1 uncultured Sphingomonadales bacterium
GGGGTAGGCAATGTCTGCGACTGCACCTGCATTAGGCAGTATCAGCGGCAGCCCTGAAGCCAAAGCCTCGGATGCAACCAGACCAAATGTCTCTGCAGACGAACCATGGATCAAAGCATCGCAGCTTGCCATTATTGTCGCGAGCGCCGTTCGGTTTCGAACTGGCTCAAGCAACTGGATATGCGGATTGCCGTTCACATGCTCAATTATCGATGCCTGCTGGTGACCATTGCCGATCAACACTAATCCCACCGGCCGTTTTGCCGCGACGCGCGCCACCGCGTCGATAACGCAGGGCCAGCGTTTCTCCGGCGTATGGCGACCAATGCCCAGCAAAAGCGTTGCCGTATCTGGTAAGTTACAACGGGCCAACAAATCCCTGCGAACAGACAAATGCCTTCTCGCAGGCGAAAAGACCCCGGCATCTACCCCCATAGGTATGTTTACGGCACCAAAGATGCCGCCGCTGCTAAGCCTTTTCTGCAGGCTGGGTGATGCACATACGGTGTAGTCAAAACTGTTACACATGCGCCTGAGATAACGCCAGAACCACTCGAACTGCCGGTCAATGGCATCATGTGAGGCAATGCCGTCGAACCAGCGATATGCCCATGCTGACAAGGGGTCATGGTGCATAAATATCGACCGGAGTGCATGGCCGCGCCAGCTTCGAGCGATCCATGCGCCGCGCCATGGGGAAGATGCTTCGAGTACATCGGGTTGCACCCTGTCTAATATTGCGTGAACTGGTGCGGCGTCCCAGAACATGCCGTATTTTTTATCGAACGGCAGAGCAGGCGCTTTTACATAGATTATCCGGCCGCCATTTTCGTGTTCGACGATTTCGTCCCGGTTACCGGGCGCGATCACCGTTATGTCATGCCCAAGCCGTGCACCGATTGCGAGCTTTGCATGGATATATGTCCGAACGCCGCCGCCTTCTGGCGCGTAGAACTCGCAGACATCGACAATTTTCATGGCTGGCCTCCAGCGGTTTTACTTTTGATTGGGCCAACGCCAATTCCCTGCCGATAATTCATCACAATCGATATTGATCGCACACCCGATCCGAATGCCAAGGAAGCCGCTTTTGCTGGGGGCTTTCGCAAGCCCAATTTAGGATTATTTGCAAATCCGACACCGTCACCGGCTAAGCCGAATTTGCCATTTCCGTCGCGATCGTGAAGTAACGCCAAAGCGTAGTGTCCGGGGCCTGGTGCACGAATACATATCGAAACTGATCCACTCTCCGGTGTTTCCATTGGTACGCGACGAAACGGTTTTCCCGCCGCAATTAATACCTTGTCGCTTTGGAGAAAGTCTGCGTCATTTTCAGGGTATAATTCGAGAATGAGTTTACCCCGGCGATCCTTTAAACCGATGACGTTCACGTTCACCGCTGGCCCAGGCTCCGCAGCGCGGCAATCTGCACCGCTGCGACCGCGTTCTGCTTTGGGAGGCACAGCAGCATAAGACGTCATGGACAAGGAAAGCGCTGCGACGGCCAATATATCTTTCATGACGTTATCGCCTTTTCAGGAAATATGTGTCTGTTGGGGAACAACAAAGCCACGGCGCCTAAAATTGCCGCCACTAAGATGTGCAGCGCCAATATGCTGGTCGCCGTTAGGGTTATCAGTGTTGATACTGCGCTATCTTGTCCGACCAAAAATACGGCAATGACTGCGAAGAGAGCTTCTTTGTTGGGCAGAAACGGCAGCCTTCCGACCAAAAGCCGGACCATTGATAAAATTAGCCAGAAACCGAAATGGGGACCAGGCAAGATTATGAACCACAACAGGGCACATAACAGCACACCTGCCGACAACCGGATAATATGTACCCCAAATATCCACCAAAGTGCGTTGCGTTCAAGCGTAAACACCCGTCGTGAAAACAATAGAACGGCGAACGACAGGATCAAAAAGATGGCTGCGGAGATGACTGAGGCGTCTGTGTATTGGCCAAGATTTAGTTGGGATATTAAAGGGTAAGTCACCAACAGCAGGATCACCGCTATAAGGTTCGCTGCCAAAGCGGATAATATGTTGACGTCCTTAATTGCGCCAAATGGTGCCGCGCTTAAGTCCGTACGTTTTCGTGCCCACAGGTAGAAATATACCTCGCCCGAATAGGATATGAGAACCTCATTGCCGATACGCTTGGCAAGAAGGATAAAAAATCCCGACACAGGTAGTGCCCAAAGGCGCCGAAAAATAATCCAGTCCGCAATAGGCAACGCGAAATATAATGCGAGCAACACGGGCAAAAACCACAAATTTTGCGGCAACGTATTGTGTAACTGGTTGGTGTCCATTTCACCAAGTTGAAGCGCGATGGCAACCAATAATGCACCAGACAAAAGCCGCGAAAGCCATGTAGACCATGGCCGTGGTTCGGCCTTTAAAGTCGGCAAATCGAGATGCGCAAAGGGCGTAGCGGCCGACGTCATGCGACGGACCAATCGCGTTCGCGAAGCACTGTATCGCGCTGGCCGCGCGCATCAAAACGGTTCGCCAAAAATCGGTAGAAAAAGTCATCTTGCCGCGAACGCGGTGCCAAATGATAGGCAATGCGCTCCAAGAGTGTCCAACGGACATTCCGGCGATCCGCACGACGGTCAGATGTGATGCACCACAAATTATGATGATAGACTTGGCGCCCCAGTTTTAGAACGCGGTGCATCAGTTCATGGTCTTTTAGTACATATGGCCACAACGCGGGATCGTAGCTTCCGGCAGCGCGAAGTGCCTGGGTGCGAAACATTTGCGCTGCGCCGCTTGTGTGATTCTGGTGTGGCAATATCCAGGCGACGAGTAGCCGGTGCGCCATGCTCCCAAACCCTGCCCAAAATGGTTTGCGACGCAGATAGGCGCATGCGGCAACATATTCCGGGCCCTTTGAGTCAAACAGCAGCGTTGCGGCAGATAGATAATGCGTTGGATAGTAAGTGTCGGCGTCGCAAATCGCCGTGAATTCAGTATCAACGGCTGCAATTCCTGTTTGCAAGGCATAAACCTGGCCAGGCCGAGGTTCGTGTAAGAAGATTACTTTGCCCCGATAATCAGCAAGCTGCATGCGTGCATTATCAATGCAACTGTCGGTCGAACCATTGTCAACGATGATCAAATCAAACGCTGTCGTTTGTGCAACAATCGACTCTAGCGTCTGCGGCAGAAAGTCAGCTTCATTGTATACAGGTATGACAATCGACCAACGCACAAACTACCCCTCAACAATCATCAGGCAGTCGCATTTTTTTGCCAAATCACAATGTCACAACCACGTCAAATTTATGACAAATCAACATTCATCCTGTCACAAATGCTGTTTTCGAATGCTGTCCTTCCATTCCTAAGTGGCTACGGTAGGCATACCATGCATGCACGCGCGCTGGACTGTCCCGCGTCACACCAATGGCACAGATTTGATGTTGCGAGCTACGTACGGGGAAGCTGAAGCCCGAAACGGCGAGTGACCTGCAATCGACGAAAAGAGACAATGCCAATATGGCAGCATTCTAACTTTGTCGGTTAGGCGAAGAGTATTAACAGCAGCCGACAGTGGCTGACGAGGGGCACTATGGATATCGACATTGCGGACGTGCTGGCCAGTATGAAAATCGGGAATATGACTTTCTCGGAGGCGGAGCAGATATTTGCTCTTGCGTCGGGTGAGGGTTGGAATCCCGGCAAGGACGACCTTCAATGTGCTTGGGCATGCGACCCGGATGCCTTTATCGCGTTGCGGTACCGCGACAAGATGATTGCTGGCGGCAGCATATTCCGACACAGCCCATCCTTCGGATTTATGGGCCTGTTCATTGTCGATGAGGCCTATCGTGGCTTGGGTCTGGGGCGACGGCTATGGCATGAGCGCTTGCAACGCTTGCGTGCCCGCTTGGCACCCGATGCGGTCATCGGAATGGACGGTGTATTCGCGATGGAGAGTTTCTACGCGGCCGGCGGTTTCGAACCAGCCTATGAAACCGTGCGATATCAAGGCGTGGCGCGCGGGGCCATTTCAAAGACAGGCAATGCACAGGTACACATTCACGCCACTGTTTCGAACGACATATTGCTGAATTATGATCGCGACCGGACCGCCTATGATCGAGGCACCTTGCTCGCGTCATGGCTGTCGCAGCCACAAATCATGAGGGCGGCAACGTTCCAGGAGGGCGTTTTGGTGGGGTTTGGCTTGGCGCGACCGGCTGAAACCGGTTTCAAGATCGGACCGTTAGTCGCAGACAATGCCCAGATCGCGCAAGGGTTGCTAACCGATTTGATCGAAAGGCTTGATGGCACACGGGTGCAAATCGACGTGCCGAGCCCTAATCAGGATGGCGTCGCGCTCGCAAAATCATTTGGCCTTGAAGCCAACTTCGGGTGCCGCCGCATGTATTTCGGCGGGAAACCAGATGAGGATTTGTCGTCAATCTTTGGCGCTATGTCGCTGGAATTCGGCTGAGCGTGCCGGTCCTTAACGGTTATCGATAAGGGGACGGTACAAAACTGCTACAAAGCGTCTTTGTCCTGATCCGATGTCGATAGCAGAAGGATGACGCCACCTGCCAATGCGACGGCAGCAAGCGGTAGAAATGCTTCGCGTCCTCCCATATCTCCAACGCCAATCCACCCGATGAGGGTAGGGCCAAAATAACCACCAAGTCCGCCGAAACTGTTGATGAACGCGATCCCGGCTGCTGCCCCAGCGCCTGTGAAATAGCGGTGGGCGAGCGGCCAAAATGTGACAATTGAAAACCCAAGGCCCATCGTGATCAGTGTCATGGAGGCTATTCCAGCGATCTGGCTATGTGCGAAATACGCAAGGCTGAATAACCCGATTGCGGCAATGCAATAGCCGATGAAGCTATGCCATCTTCGTTCATCATTGCGGTCAGAATGGCGTGCCCAGGCAATTTGGGTAACGGCCATAACGCCCCAAGGGACCATGGTCAGCAGTCCGATCTCAAAATAAGCATCTTTCGCGATGCCGAATTGCTGGATCAGCGTCGGCATCCAGAAAGTGACGGCGTACAGCGCAATCGTGCCGCTCATATAGGCAATTCCGAGCGCCCATATCCGAACACTTGTAAGAACAGATGCAACAGATCTCAACACACCGGTGCTCTTGGAAGCCGCGTCCTCGCTCGCGATTTCTTCAGCGATTATTTGGCGTTCTTTAGCACTAAGCCATTTGGCGTCAGATGGTTCGTCAGGAAGAAAAAAGAAAAATGCGATGCCAACCAATAGGGAAGGGACGGCCTCCAGTAGGAATAGCCATTGCCAGCCCCGCCATCCGTTCACACCATCGAAAAATTCAAGAATAGCACCGGAAACGGGAGCGCCCACCACATTGGCGACACCGACAGCCATCATAAACAGCGCAATAACATGTGCCTGTCGGCTGCGCGGGAACCAATATGTTAGATATAGTATGATCCCCGGATAGAAGCCTGCTTCTGCTGCGCCCAGAAGAAACCTCAATAGATAAAATCCGAACTCTGCATCCGTGAGGCCGATCATTTGGGCTATGCCACCCCATCGGAAATCGCCGACGAACATGAACGATGCCGAAATCATGCCCCAGCTAATCATGATCCGTGTCATCCAGCGTCGCGCACCGACCCGTGTCATCACGAGATTGCTGGGCACCTCGAACATGCAATAGCCAATAAAAAATAGCCCAGCGCCAAGCCCATAAGCCGCATCACTAAATGCGAGATCGCTTGCCATTTGCAATTTGGCAAAGCCCACATTTACGCGGTCCAAGAAAGCAACCACATAACCAAGGAACAAGAGCGGGATGATCCGGACCGCAACGCGGCGATATATGGTGCTGCTTACGTTTTGGGTCATTTGTCCTCCGGGCGCATTATCTTGTGATTTACAGGAATATGGATGGGGTGCCGGCATTATGGCGTTGGTGTGGTCGCAAATTGCCATGCAAGGTGACATGCCTCCGCTGTCAGGACAGCGGCTAGCATCCAGAATATGACCTTTTTTGCTGCTGGCGCCATTGCAAGCCGCGCTCCGGCAAAGCCGCCAAAAATGCTGCCTGCGGCTAGAATGAGACCCACTTGCCAATTGATCACGGAATCATAAGAAAATACCAACATTGATGCGAGAACGCTGGGAAGGATGATCGCGCTTTTAATGGCATTTGCAGCGACCAGCCCTACGCCCGCCGATACCGTGAGGGCAAGCAACAGAAATGTTGCCCCATCGAGGACGATAAAGCCTAACCAAAGACCAATCATGAAGAAGAGGACGTATTGTTTGGGACCAAATGTCACAGAAGCTTGCGCGTCCTGATTTAATGCATGGCGCATCCGAAAAAATAGCAGGAGCAGGGCAACCAAAACCGCTACGGCAATAACAAGCTTAAAATCGCGCGCGGAAATCATCGTGGCCGCCAATGCACCGAAAATCGCACCAATAGTCGATGGAATGATCGCCTTTATTGCAATCCCCAAATCTATCGCCCGATTACGATGATAGCTGACCACTGCGGTCAGACTGGCGGCGATGACTGGCAGACGGTTGGTGGCATTGGCCGTTAACGGGTCAAGTCCAATCGCCAGCAAAATAGGTAAGGAAACCGCCGATCCCGAAGAAGCCACGGTCGTAATGAACCCACAGAGAAAACCAGCGGCCAGCACGAGACCTATCTCTGCTAACCCCAACTCCATAAGCAATCTTCTTTCCTGGTCCTTCTGCTAACCAGAACCTCCTGTCAGCGCCGCGCTACCGTTGCAGTTTTGAGGTTTTGCGCCAAGCCCGACAGGTATCACTTTGGCAGTAAAGGCACCTTATGGCTCAACTTGTTTCGTTGCGTCTGCAGCCATATCAACGACGAAGCGCCAAGGGCGCAAACGCAACGCCCGATGTTCCTCCCATAGACTAGGTCAACGCTGAGAGCCGGAGCGAAATGGCTCTCAGCCCAATGATCAAGGTGCAACAATGCGATGTTTGGCAAGATGTTTGTAGTCGGCCATGCAGGCATCCGCGACAGCGCGTGCTTCATCATCGAGGTTGAGCGGGCGTATATCTGGCTTTTGGAAGCCTGTGCTGGCAGCAACCGCGTCGTACCAATGGCTTGCCCAGATGCCGTCCTTTGGGTGGATGCCCGCGGGCCATGACAACATGGCTGGATCCCATGCGATGTTGAGCGCATCACATAGCAAAGCCAGCGTTTTTGCGGGATTTTTAAGAATGTCCGCGCTGTCGACGACGGGCGGGGCATAGCCGGTCCGGTCGGCGATACGATCAAAAAACGCACGCTGGGTTGCGTAACCAAGATCTTCGACGTTCACGCTCTCTCGTTTAACACGGTAGCTGGCGACCATATAAGCCGGTTCGCGAACCAGAAATGCGTGGCGGCAGTTGGTCAAATCATCGGGTTGGATTGGGCCGACCATATGGTGGGTCATCTGCTTTTGATACCATAGGGGCTTACCTCCCGGTGCTGGACCGGAAAGGTGGGCTGCTACGCTGGACCAGTTGCAATCCATATCGGCGATGACTTCTGCTGCCATCGGGTGCGGTTCCGCGCTATGTGCAAGGAAACAGCCGTAAAAGGGTTCGTCACTGACGGCGCAATCCGCGCGCGACGAAAAGCTACGCATCATGGCTGTCGAGATGTTTCGCGGTCCCGACCACATGCATATCCGCTGCGTCAAGGTCGGCTCTGACCTGCGACGTCGCGTTCGATGAAGGCGCGGTAGAGATTTTGAAGACGTTCGACGACGGGCCCCTTTCCATCGGTCAATACACGGCCATCGATGGTATGCGCGGGAACAACTCCGGCGAAGGTTCCGGTCACAAACGCTTCATCCGCACCATAGACATCAGTCAGTGAGAAGTTCCGTTCGAAAACGGGAATATCATTCTCCCGGCACAGGCGGATGACGTTCGCGCGCGTGATGCCGGCGAGGCAGTAATCGCCGGTGGAGGTCCACACTTCTCCTTTACGGACGATGAAAAAATGGGTCGAATTGCATGTGGCGACAAAGCCGTGCGGGTCGAGCATCAAGGCTTCGTCTGCGCCGGCGTTAGCAGCCTGAATGCAAGCGGTGATGCAATTGAGTTTGCTATGCGAATTGAGCTTGGGATCCTGCACCGCCGGATCACCGCGACGGACGTGGACGGTAAACAGTGACAGGCCGCGATCAACCGTTGCGGGAAGCGGGTCTTTATATTCGGCAATAATGACAATGGTCGCGGGTGAGACGACCACACGTGGATCTTGGTACGGCGTTGACCGGATGCCACGCGTGACCATCAGCCGGATATGGCATTTGTCCATCTGGTTCGCATCGATGGTCGCATAAAGGCGCGCCTTCATTTCATCGCGGGAAATGCCGATATCCATGGCAATTGCCTTTGCGCCTTCCCATAAACGATCAAGATGCTGGTCCAAAAAGGCCATCCGCCCTGCGTGAACGCGAATTCCTTCCCAAACTCCGTCACCCAGCATGAAGCCGCTGTCAAAGACGGAGACCATCGCCTGCGCACGGGGCGTAAGCTGACCATTAACGTTGATGAGGATCGCGTCATTGCGCGAATCAGAGACGAAATCATGAGTTCCAAGTGCCATGTCTCTGACCGTAACGTTGGCGGGGAGTGTGCGTCAAATAGGAACGCGCAGTAAGGCGCAAACGAGCAGCCTAGCTGTATATTGCCTTAGACCCCATCGCCGAGGAGACACACATTCTGGCGGGGAATATTGATCAGCTGTCTTTCGGGGTTAGAAAACGCGGTCTTTATACATCAACGAAATAATCAAGTGACCCATCTTCCCGGATAATCGAATGGTCCTGGAAAGAGGCAAATAGGAAAAAGTCGGCCCCAGTCATAACATTGTGGGTCACGCCGGCAGGGAAAACAGCTTTATCGGTGCTACCCAGTTCAATTGATTGGTCTCCAATGACGGCTGTGCCCGACCCTTCGATCCCATATACATACGCGGTTGCAAGCTTGTGGTAATGGGGGCCGAGCTCGCGCCTGGATTCTAATAGGAAAAGATCGATATGGCGGTGGCTGGTCGGTAACTCGTCCAGCAATGCTTCGGTGATTGCTATAGTGATCACCGTCGAACCATTGGGTGCCTTTTGAGCCTGCGCGCCAACAAATGGTGGCTGCTCTGCAAATGACAAGTCACCCCGGCAAATTTCGCTGGCGTGCTGTTCGAACACATTGAGGATGTGGCTGATCGCCATGTCGTCCATCATGTTACCATAAAACTGGCAGCGTGTCGGTAAAGCCGAAACGCGTCAGATCGCTGATCTTCGTTGGGTATAATATGCCTTGGAGATGATCGCACTCATGCTGGACTACGCGCGCATGAAATCCCTCGGCCACCCGATCAATCCTGTCTCCGTCGATCGTGTAGCCGGTATAGCGGATGGATCGAAAGCGGGGCACTTCACCGCGCAGTCCTGGCACCGACAGGCAACCCTCCCAGCCATTTTCGGTTTCGGCATTCATCGCAGTGATTTCAGGGTTTATCAAAACCGTTTCAGGAACAGGCGGCGCGTCGGGATAACGCTGGTTTTTCTCAAATCCAAAAATGACCACCTGAAGCGGTTCTGCGATTTGCGGCGCCGCCAAGCCTGCGCCATCATGCGCGCGCATTGTATCGAACATGTCGTCGACAAGCGTTTTCAGCGCGGCCGTTCCGAATGCGGATACCGGTTGAGATGGTACCAATAAACGCGGGTCTCCCATCTTTAAGATCTGCCTAATCGCCATGCCTTTTCTCTGCCAATTCCGTTCATTCAAAGAGATTTAAGTGTAGCATGTCGTAGATAGCGATGCTAATTTTTCGAGGGATAATTTCAGCTTTTGGGAGTAACTACGTGGATCTCGAGGGCAAGTTATCACGACATAATGTTTTGCAGCCTGAGCCGGCGAACGGATTCACCGGATGCGCAACGTCGGCACCTGTCGATGTTGGTTACGCAAAAGCGACACGCCTCGGGTTAGTCGACTATTTGAAATCTTCGCCGGACGGATGGTCGATAGACAGTTTTGCCAATTGGGTTGGTGCTGCCAACGCCTTCAAAGAAGGCGATGCCATCATCGGCGTTGCGGCAAAAGACGATGAGCACCGGACGTTCGCACGCATGCTGCTGGCAAACACGCGGCTTGACCAGATCGATGCTAATCCGATTTTCAGCGACGATCTGCATCGGGCAATCATCTCGATTGTTGATGAAAATATCGCTGATACTTTGCGGGATTGGACCCTTGGCGAGCTACGGGACTACCTACTGGCCAAGGAAGAAGCGGACATAAAAGCAATCATGCCGGGGCTCTCCAGTGACGTCATCGGATGCGTGGTAAAGCTGTTATCGGATGAGAATTTGACAGTCATTTCGTCAAAAATCTTCAATCCTTTG
>CALDKP010000260.1 GCA_937898535.1 uncultured Sphingomonadales bacterium
CAGCCCAGCCAAGTGCCGTATCCAAACTCTCGCCCTATCTTCGCTATCGGATGATTACAGAGCAGGAAGTCGTCCAAGCTGTTCTGGAGCAGCACAGCCTGGCAGCAGCCGAAAAATTCATTCAGGAAATATTGTGGCGCACCTATTGGAAGGGTTGGCTGGAAATGCGCCCGTCCGTTTGGACGCAGTTTCAGGAAGAACGCGACCGGCAGCGCGATAGTTTTCCCAACGCGCGCGCAATCCGCAACGCTGAAGCTGGGCAGACCGGCATTGAAGGCTTTGACCATTGGGGACGCGAGCTGGTGGAGACGGGCTATCTGCACAATCACGCAAGAATGTGGTTTGCGTCAATCTGGATATTCACACTGCGCCTACCATGGGCGTTAGGTGCCGACTTTTTCCTGCGCCACTTGGTTGACGCCGACGCAGCGAGCAACACATTGTCGTGGCGTTGGGTGGCTGGCTTGCAAACCGCTGGCAAAACCTACCTGGCGACCACGGATAACATCGCGCGCTACACCAATGGGCGATTTGCTCCAAAAGGGCTGGCAACGACCGCTATAATCCCACCTGATTTGACCGTCGCACATCAGCGTCCCGTTCCGTTCGCAGCGCAATTGGACACGCAAAAGCCGGCATTGTTGCTGATGACCCCGGAAGACATGAACCCAGAGTCGCTCTTTGGTGCCGGGGCGGCGATTAAGGCGGCGATTGTCGCCGCCGATCCCGCAACTTTATGGGGAGACAATGCGCGTGGTTTCGTCGCAGGCGCTTCACGTGACGCAGCAGAACGGGTCAGCAGTGCGTTTCGGTGTCCCACGGATATTCTCGATACACTCAATATCGAAACCTTGGTCACACAGGCAAAGCAAGCAGGCGCTGAACAGATTATCACCGCTTACGCGCCGGTGGGTCCGGTTGCGGGGCTTTTCGCCGAATTCGCTCCGCATTTGGAACGGGAAGGCATAAAGCTGGTCCAAATCCGTCGAAGCTGGGACGAGAAATTCTGGCCACATGCGACGAAGGGTTTTTTCCCTTTCAAAGAGAAAATCCCGAAAATTCTAAGTGAATTGAGTCCTTAGGACAGTTTGCAATTTGCTCTTGAGTTACATTGCCGAAGCGTATCATAACAACAATACACAAGGAGATTGACTCATGCGTAAAATCAGGTTGCTCTTGCCATTTGCTGCCCTCACCGCTTGCAGCCACTCGGTTTTGAACGCTGTCGAGGATGTTAAAACTTCGGGCACCAGCGCATGAACGGTTGGTGGGACCGGCACGTCATGCCCCGCCTCATTGGTTGCGCCTGCACGCAACCTGCGGTGATGCGTGATCGCGCGAAAGTTATTCCGCGTGCATCGGGAGACATTCTGGAACTGGGCTGCGGCGGCGGAACCAATCTGCAGTTTTACGATTGGTCGCAGGTGCGATCCCTATCTGGTGTTGATCCATCGCCGGAGCTGCTTGGCCGTGCGCAAGATGCGCTCTTGCGATCAGGCCGAAGCGCAAACTTCGCAAACGGCATTGCAGAGGCGCTTCCCTTTGAAAGCAGCAGCTTTGACTCAGTCGTCACCACTTTCACCTTATGCTCGGTTCAAGATCCAACCGCCGCGCTTTCGGAGGTCCGGCGCGTCCTGCGCCCCGGCGGGCGGCTGATATTTCTGGAACATGGCAAAGCGCCAGACCCTGCTGCGGCAATATGGCAAAATCGGATTGAGCCTGTTTGGAAGCATATCGCTGGCGGATGCCATTTGACCCGACCCGTAACTGGGGCCATATCGGATGCTGGATTTGTGTGTGATGCGCCGCACGGACATTATATGAAAAGGACGCCGAAATGGCTTGGCTGGGTGGAATGGGGCGAGGCAACATTGGCACATTAGTTGTTGCCCTCTCGCTGTCCGTCGGATTTTTTGCTGAGCGGCCCGCGCTGGCCGACGAACGCAAAATCCTCGTCGCCACCTTTGAAAATATTCAAGTCATCGGCGACATCAAAGTACAGGTGCAAACGGGCAAAGCGCCATCTGCCAAAGCCAAAGGCGACAAAAAGGTACTCGACGCGCTGAAGCTGGAACGTGTCGGCACGACATTGCGCGTGCGTGTTCAGGGTGCTTTGAACAACGACAAAGGCGTTCCGATGACGCAGCCGCTTGAGGTCATGCTATCGACTCAGGCGATTAAAGACATGGCGGTCAGCGGCAATGGCAGCCTGCAAATTTCCGAGGTGAAGCAACAAGATGCGGTCCGCATGATTGTGGCGGGTAACGGTTCAATACGTGTTAAAAAGCTTCTTACCGATCGATTTTCGGCCGATATCGATGGAAACGGGCGGATTGATATAATAGACGGAAAAGTCCGTGACGGGCGCGTTACATTGAATGGCACCGGGTATTTAGATGCCACCCATGTACCCATGCGCACATTGCGGCTCGAACATATCGGCAATGGGGAATCCCGCGTGAATGTCGACGAAGAGGCCAATATCTTCAATCGTGGAACCGGGACGATCAATGTAGGTGGAAGCGGAAGTTGTTTTGTGAAACAGGCAGGAAATGCCGCAATAAACTGTGCCAGAATAGAAAAAGGATCGCGTAAATGAGCTCGAGCAAACTTGGCAAAATGGGCCTTTACGCCACCGCCCTCTTGCTTGCCGCCTGTACGATGCCTGCCAACGGTGGAAATCAGACCGCAGCGTGCAAACCCGGAACCGGCGCAGGTCAATCAGCCGCTGGGCTTGAACAAGTCACATTGTGCGTAACCAGTGGCAAAAAGACGCGGGCCTTTACCGTCGAGCTTGCGCAGACTTCGATGCAGCAGGCCAAGGGATTGATGTTCCGTACCGAACTTGCGGACAATGCCGGCATGGTCTTCCCCTTTCCTGAACCGCGCATGGCCAGCTTTTGGATGAAGAACACGGTGATCCCGCTCGACATCATCTTTGTCCGGACAAACGGTACGATTGAGAGCATCGCCGAAAACACAATTCCGTACTCCACAACGCCGGTTGCTTCGGGCGAACCTGTTGGGGCGGTGCTGGAACTGCGCGGCGGGTTATCCGCCGAGTTGGGTATTTCGGCGGGTGACACGGTTAAATGGACCGCGAAGTAAGGCAAATAGGGATTGCACCGCAACGTGCTTGCTCCTAATCGCGGGTCCATGGGAATTCTCGGTAAAATCTTCACTTGGTGGGACGGTGCCACCATCGGTACGGCGATCTATAGCTGGCGTAAGGGCAAAGCTGTGGGCAGTGATGCCGAGGGAAACAAATATTACCAGTCGTCCGACGGTAAACGTCGCTGGGTCATCTACAATGGCGCGAACGATGCAAGCCGCGTTGCGCCCGACTGGCACGGATGGTTGCATGGTACCCATGATGGCGATCCGGAAAGCTATTTGCCTCCAGTACGTGGCTATGAAACGCTGCCTGAACCCAATTTGACGGGCACCGACCGTGCCTATCGGCCAGCGGGATCTATTCAGCGCGGCGGCCATCGTGCCCGCGCCACAGGCGACTATGAGGCGTGGAGTCCCGACGCATCATGATTCGCAGGCACAGCCTGATGCTGCTGCCGTTGCTGGCAACGCTCGCGGCGTGCGGACCCACTGACGAAGAAAAGCTGGCACCAGAAAAATCCGGCAAAGCCCAAGCCACCGGAGACCGGATTGTTGCTGGTTCCGACAATGCACTTGGCACACCCATGGCAGAACGTGTTGCCGTTCTGGGCCTTTTGAACAAGCGCAACGGACAGACGCGCGACATTGAACTCAAACCTGGCGAAGCCATTCGCTTTGGCAAAGTTGTCGTAAGATTGCGCGCCTGCGAAAAAACAGCGCCGTGGGAAAATTACCCTGATGAAGGTGCCTTTGTTCAACTGCTGGTGAATGAACGCCCGCCGGGCACAACCGATGCTGAAAAATGGCGCAGTGTGTTTTCGGGTTGGCTTTTCAAAGAAAATCCGGCCGCAAATGTTGTCGAACACCCAGTCTACGATGTCTGGGTCAAAAGCTGCAGGATGAGTTTCCCCGGCGAAGAGACGCCGATCGAAGAAAAACCATCGGAGGAGGAGGTGCCAGCACCTGCCGATAACGCACCGTCCAGTGCGCCCCAGACTGCGCCTGCAGAACCGGCCGCTCCGTCAAGTGAAGAAGCTAAGCCCGACGAAGGTTGACCGGTCGTCGTCAACGCCGATTCGAGTAATTTTAGATAAGCGCTTTGGGTGATTTCAATGGCGCCAAGACTAGCCAGATGGTCGGTCATGAACTGACAATCCAGCAATTCGAAGCCACCTATTTTAAGACGTGCGACCAGCCATGCCAGCGCCACTTTTGACGCATCGGTCTCACGCGAGAACATGCTTTCGCCAAAGAATGCGCGGCCCATGGCGAGCCCGTACAGCCCGCCGACCAATCGGCCATCGATCCAACATTCCACGCTGTGCGCACGGCCTTGTGCATACAGCTGGCAAAAGGATTCTTCGATATCGTGGTTTATCCACGTCTCGCGCCGATCATCGTGCGACTCGGCGCATGTTGCGATGATTTGGGCAAAGGCTGTATCCGCCGTGACTGTAAACCGCCCCTGCCGGATCGTTTTCGCCAATGATTTGGACAGCCGAAACCCCTCCAGCGGCAAAATCGCGCGATATTCCGGTTCAATCCAAAAGGTATCAGGGTCATCACGGGCGTCGGACATTGGAAATATGCCATTGGCGTAGGCCTGAAGCAGCAAATCCAGATCGATGGGCAAGAATCTGTCCTTTCGTGTCCGTTAAGGGGCCTATCTCGAATTGCGCCGCCGCATGCAATGGATTATAGTGATTAAAATGCCCCGGCAGCGTTTGGTCACTTCACGACCGGCACCGCCGGGGCACGTCATTTTAAGCAAAGTCAGGGACCGCATATGACCCGCCGCCGCAAAATATACGAAGGCAAGGCCAAGATTCTTTATGAAGGCCCTGAACCTGGCACGCTGATCCAATATTTCAAGGATGATGCGACCGCCTTTAACGCCCAGAAAAAGGGAACGATTTCTGGCAAGGGCGTCATTAACAATCGTGTTTCAGAGCATGTTTTTACGCGCCTGAGCCATATTGGCATTCCCACCCACTTCATCCGCCGTCTGAACATGCGTGAGCAGCTCATCCGGCAAGTTGAAATCGTGCCGATCGAAGTGATTGTGCGCAATGTCGCTGCGGGCACGTTGTCCAAACGGCTGGGCATCGAAGAAGGTACACCCCTGCCCCACACATTGCTGGAATATTGCTACAAAGACGATAGCCTTGGCGATCCGCTGATCGCTGAAGAGCATATCGCGTGCTTCGGTTGGGCCACGCAGGAGGAAATGCAGGACATTTCTTCGATGGCCATCCGCATCAACGATTTCTTGTGCGGCATGTTCGCGGCGATTGGCATTCGATTGGTGGACTTCAAACTGGAGTTTGGCCGACTGTTTGACGGCGATTTTTCGCGCATCATTTTGGCAGACGAAATTAGCCCGGATGGATGCCGCCTTTGGGACATCGAAACCGGCGAAAAGCTTGATAAGGATCGCTTCCGCCGTGACTTGGGTGGTGAAGCTGAAGCATATCAAGAAGTGGCGCGCCGTCTTGGCCTGATGCCAGATGAAAGCGAAGGCGCCGTACTCGATATGGTTAGCCATAGGTTAAGAAAGGGCAAGTAAAACTGGTTTTTTTACCAGAATAGCTTGCCGAGCGTAAGATTTTACGAAAGAATATAGCGCATGAGAATTGCGCTTAATATTCTATCGGCGATTGCGATCTTTTTTGCTGGAACTGCGTCTTCGTTTGCCGCGCCTGCGGAGCGGACTCAGCCGTGGAACGCCGAGACATCCGACCTCGAACCGGACGCCAGCATCATTTACGGTCGGCTGCCCAATGGCCTGCGCTACGCCATTCGCCCGAACCAGCGCCCGCAGAATCAAGTGCTTGTGCGCATGGTCGTTGACTTCGGGTCTGCGGCAGAAGCCGATGACGAACAAGGACTCGCGCATTTCATCGAACATATGGCCTTTAACGGCAGCACGAATGTGCCTGAGGGCGAGATGGTCAAAATGCTTGAACGGCTTGGCCTATCCTTTGGCGCGGACACGAATGCGTCCACGGGTTACACGCAGACCCAGTATAAGCTTGATTTGCCGAAAGCCGACCCGCGCCTGATTGAGCGCGCCTTGTTCCTGATGCGCGAGACCGCAGGGAATATCTCGTTTAACCCCGCATCGGTTGATCGTGAGCGTGGGATCATATTGGCCGAGCGACGCGAGCGTGAGAATTTCGCGTTTCAAAGTGGCCGGGCCGCCAACAATCTCTTTTATCCCAACACCTATTTTTCGACTCGCTACCCGATTGGACTTTCCGAGATCATCGAAACCGCACCTGCGGACCGATTGAAGGCGCTGTATCGCAAATGGTATCGGCCAGACCGGATCAAAATCATCATTGTCGGACCAGTGGACCCCGTTGCGATTGAGCGCGAATTGGTAAGCAAATTCGCCGATTGGCACGTCGCAGCGCCACCATTGGGGGACCTTGACCGGTGCGAACTCGACACGACCCGCGGATTGTCTGCCGCAAGTTTTACCCATCCTGAAATCGGCGAAGCCATTGGCGTTCAACAGTTTCTCAAGGACAAACCCCGCGCCGACACCGTTGAACGAGGCATGATTGAACTAAAGATGCAAATTGCATCGGCCATCATTTCCCAGCGGATAAGCCGCCGGTCGCGCTCAGAAGACATCCCCTTTCTGGGCGGTGGTGTAAACTTCAACTTAGGTACATGCGACCGTTATGCCACTGTTGGCTTTAGCGCAGGCGGCAAAGACGGAAGTTGGCGGGCATTGCTACCTTTTGCGGAACAAGCTGTCCGGCAAGCCGTGCAATATGGTTTTGATGATGCCGAGCTTGCCGAGCAGATAAAGCGCCTCGACACAGCATATGAAAACAATGCCAAGGCAGAAGGCACCGAGCAAAGCGCGTCGATTGCCAACGGGTTGGTTGGACTTGACGATGACGTTTACAATTCAGACGCATACAGGCTGCTGCTATGGCGCCAATTGCGCCCGTTCATGTCGAAAGCTGCCATCAATGCGGAATTCGCAAATTGGTTCAGCCAGATGACGGCTCCGCAAATTTTTCTGTCTACGAAGCAGAAATCAGGGATGCAGTCCGATGATATCTTGGCCGCCTATGCCGCAAGCCGCGCAGTTGCGGTGGCTGCACCGGTAGCGCGCGCGACGTCCGAATTTGCTTACACGGACTTTGGCTCTGCGGGCACGGTTGTTGAAGATACAGTCGTTGCCGACCTTGGCATTCGCACAATCCGTTTTGCCAATGGTGTTTTGCTGAACCTCAAAAAAACCGATTTCGAGAACAATCGCGTGCGCTATTCCCTGCGAATCGACGGCGGACGATTGCATTTTGGCAAGGACAAGGCGGTATTGGCTCGGCTGATGTCCGGCGCTTATGTTTCCGGGGGTCTGGAAGCACATGACTTTGAAGACCTGCGCTCATTGCTTGCCGGAACAACCGTCACAACCGCGTTCGGGGTAGCTGACGACTATTTCGGCAGCACTGGCGCTGTTGCACCCATGGACTTGGAACGTCAGCTGCAGGTCATGGCGGCGTACACCAAATATCCCCGCTATGCCGACAGCGCCCTGCGCTTGTTCCGTCGCCCATTGCCAGAACTCTACGCGCGGCTAAACGCATCTCCGGGCTCCGCATTGAGCATCGCCATGGCTAAAATCATGACGGACAATGATCCCCGCTTTGCGCTTTCCCCAGATCGGAAGA
>CALDKP010000261.1 GCA_937898535.1 uncultured Sphingomonadales bacterium
GGGGCGAAGACGTGGGACCCTAGCCGCCCATTGCCACCCGCGGGCTCAGCCGTCGCCCTCCCCCCTCACCTGGCTCCTGGCCGCGCTCCGCGGCGCCGCGGTGACCGTGGTCGCCACGCCATGCGGGAAACGGGTCGAGCCGCTGGAATATTGCAAATAGCAAATTTCGTCGGTCTGCGCCGAAGGAAGCTCCGACTTTAACGCGACGCGATCGCTGAAGCTTTCCCAATCGATGCCTTCGACATTGCATGCGCTTGCTGCGTCGTTGGCCATTTCGGCGAGTTCAGCTGGAAAGAACAAAATTTTGGGGTCACAGCTTTTCAACTGCACGGACAACTGGTCCACATAGCTTTCTTTACCGCCGAATGACGTTGGCAATGGCAGTGGCACGGGCCATGCGCCCGCATATACACAGCCAAAGAACAACGCCGCAAAATCGGGACCGGTCTCCGCGACCAAGGCAATGCGGTCATCTTTGCGGACACCATGGCTGATCAAGCGATAGGCCATGTTCAGCGCGTCTTCGCGCATTTCGCTGTAGGGATAAACGCGCGCCAATTTGCCGCGCATGTCGTGGAAGTTGAGACCGCGCTGCCCTTGCGCGGCATAATCCAATGCCTCACCTAAGGTCGCAAAGTCAGAAAAACGACGTGGCAAACTATCCTGTGTGGGCGTGGATGCGCGTTCGCTCATAATTTTTCCCATAGCAAATAGGGCGGTGCCCCAGAATTTTATTGTTAGCCTAAGCCATTACGCGTCGATACCAGTTCAAATTTCGACCCGACTGTGGCAAGAATAGGGCGTGAACAGCCCACGTGCCGCCAAAAAACCCGCTCCGCCGTTAAATGACGAGAGACTTAGACAGCTAGCGCTGCATTATGTTGGCAAATACGCAACCACACAGGCAAAACTCGGGACCTACTTAAACCGCAAAATTCGCGAGCGCGGGTGGGACGGGGAACGCAGCGCGGACATCGCAATGCTGGTCGAACAATTTGCTACGCTCGGCTATATCAATGACGCCCAATTTGCTGAAGCACGAAGCCGGTCATTTGTGCGCCGTGGCTATGGCGAACGGCGCTTAAACGAGGATTTGCGCGCAAGCGGCATCGGTGACGCGGATGCCATCCCGGCAAAAGCACATATGGAAGAAAGCACATTGAGCGCCGCAGAAAATTTTGCGCGGCGCAAACGTATCGGTCCATTTGCCCAAGAAGCGGCAACGCCGGAGAAACGCAACAAGCAACTCAATGCCTTTTTGCGCGCTGGACACAGTTTTGAACTGGCCAAACGTTTTGTTTATGCTGAACCCGGGGACGAAATTGGCGACTGGATTTAGTCGTAGACGCGGTCTGCGGTCGCCACCGCCTCGGACGCACGAAGCGCAGATATGATGCGCATAAGGTGCTGTAAATCATGCACCTCCAAGTCTATTTCAAAGGTATGAAATTCGATGTCACGCGCGGTCAAACGCAAATTGATGATGTTCGCCTTGTGGTAACCAAAAATGCCGGCAATTTCGCCCAACGTGCCGGGACGATTGTGAATGATCGTACGCAATCGCGCCGAAGCGCCATCGCTACCCTGCCCCCAACTCAAGTCGACCCAATCGGCGTCGGCTCCGTTAGCGAGACGGTCACATTCGATCGTGTGCACTTCGACCGGCTGTCCTGGTAATCTGAGCCCGACGATCCGGTCGCCCGGAATGGGGTGGCAGCATTCACCGAGATGGTAACCGACGCCCGGCGTCAGGCCGCGTATGGAGATGGCGCGTTCTTGAGTTGGGAAATCAAGCGCGATGCCATCAGCATCAAAACCAGGTACCAACGCCTCCATAAGTGCGCGGTCATTGATCTTGCCCAGGCCAATGCGGTGCATAAGCTCTTCCTCGTCCTCAAGCTTTAGCCGGTTCACCGCAGCCGTTAAGGCTTTCTTGCCAATTTTGCCCGGCATACGCGCAGCAACTTCTTCGTAAAGCTTGCGCCCAATCGCGACAAGCTCATCGCGTTCGCGGTGCCGCACATGCCGGCGGATTGCAGCGCGCGCCTTACCGGTCGTCACGAAGTTAAGCCAAGTTTGCTGCGGTTCCTGCGCTTTGGATTTCAGGATCTCGACCATATCGCCATTGTTCAGTTGCGCACGCAACGGGACATGGCGCCCATTCACTTTCGCGCCAACGGTCTTGTCACCAAGATCGGTATGCACGGCGTACGCAAAATCAACGACCGTTGAACCCTTGGGCAACTGATGCAGCGCACCCTTTGGGGTGAAGGCAAAAATCCGATCTTGGTACATGGCCATGCGGGTGTTTTCGAGGATGTCCTCGGCATCTTGGCTGGTTTCAAGAATTTCGATGAGATCGCGTAACCACGCAGCCTGCCCATCGGGCTTATCGGCTTGCTTGTAGGCCCAGTGCGCGGCGAAGCCATGTTCCGAACTTCGATGCATTTCGGCGCTGCGAATTTGCACTTCGACGCGCATATTTTTGGCGAACATGATCGTGGTGTGAAGCGATTTATATCCATTGCGCTTGGGCGTCGACACGAAATCCTTGAACCGCCCCGGCACCATCTGCCAACGCCGATGCAGCACGCCTAGCGCGCGATAGCAGTCCTCGGTGGTCTCGGTTATCACGCGAAAGGCATTGATGTCCGTCAGCTGCTCGAACGCGACATGGCGTTCCTGCATCTTTTTCCAGATCGAGTAAGGATGCTTTTCGCGGCCGGAGATTTTGATCTTCAGCCCAGCCTGCTCCATTTCCCAAGCAATCGTCTGGTTAATCTGGTCGATTTCAACGTCGGCCTTTTCGCGGATTTGTTTCAGACGCCCCGTAATCGTCTGATAGGCTTCGGGTTCCAGCTGTTCGAACGCGAGCAGCTGCATTTCGCGCATATATTCATACATGCCAATCCGCTCGGCCAGCGGGGCATAGATATCCATCGTTTCTTTGGCGATACGACGACGTTTTTCGGGGCTTTTGATGAAATGCAGCGTCCGCATATTGTGCAGGCGATCCGCAAGCTTAACGAGAAGAACGCGGATATCGTCCGAAATGGCCAGCAGGAACTTGCGCAAATTCTCCGCGGCGCGTTCATTTTCGGTTTGCGCCTCGATTTTCGAAAGCTTGGTAACGCCGTCAACCAAGCGGGCGACTTCGGAACCGAAGCGGCCTTCCAAATCTTCGATTGAGGTGAGCGTGTCTTCCACCGTGTCGTGGAGCAGCGCGGTGATGATCGTGTCCTCATCCATTTTGAGGTCCGTCATTAGTCCTGCGACTTCGACCGGATGGCTGAAATACGGATCGCCTGATGCCCGTTTCTGTGCACCATGCATCTGAACCGTAAAGACATAGGCTCGATTAAGCCGATCCTCATCGACATCCGGGATATAGGCCCGCACCCGTTCAACCAATTCATATTGCCGCATCATAGGCTCCAAGATGTGGCTTTTGCGCTGCGTTGCAACAAGAAACTTAAAAACATAGTCGATTTAACAAAGAATTGTACGCTGTTTGCTTGTGCATGGCGCACTTACCAACGCCTGCTCCAACAAAAAATGCACCGGAACATGGTGTCCGCGACGTTGCGCGTATGCCCATATTCCGGTGCAGTTGTCTCGGCTCAAAGCGTCAATAAATTGTCGCGGGTAACAAGGAGGAGAGAAGAGCCGAATGTACTAATTGAGCGGTTGGCTGATTAAGCGCCAGCGTTACAGGCGGCGATTTCGTCGGCTGTAAAGGCGCGCTCACCAGCGGTGAATGCGGAAACTGCACCCAATTTGCGAGCGACACTGATACACATATTCTTTGGTGCGGTCGAAGCCATTGGCGCACGGCATGCAGTGCCTTCGCACTTTACAACAACGCTACGTAGCAATTCTTGCTTCGATGCGGCCGGCTGAGCCAGTTCGATCTTGTAATATGTGCTGTTGCTTGCAGCTTGTGCCTGCGTGGAGACACCGAAAAGCAGAGTGGTGCTGATCACAGATGCGACAGCGAGCGCGCCCAGACGGGCGGAAACTTGGGAGAGGGTCATAAACTTGTCCTTTTTTAGCTTTGCTAAACGAGCAAAACGATGGCCGGTGCTATTGTCCCCTAACCTTCGTTTTACGCTTCCGGAAAACCAGTTGCGAATCGCTACTTATTATATTAGGTTTCGAGTTGCAACTTAAAACTTAAATGGGGTTGCAAAATTTTTCGGGTCGGCTCACGCTGTACGTTAGAGGTTAATTATATGGGCGAATTGCGCGAGTCACTACAGGATATTACCGAGTGTGGGCTGCCGACAGCCCTGGAAGCTATGGGCGAACGATGGTCGTTCATGATCTTGCGTGCTGCTTTTAACGGTATCCGCCATTTTGAGGATTTCCTCTCGGAAATCAGCATTGCGCGCAACATATTGGCCAACCGTTTAAGCCGGTTGAGCGAAAGCGGCATATTGCATCGCACCCCCTGCCCCGATGACCGTCGTAAGGTGGAATACCGCCTGACCGAAAAAGGGCTGGATTTGCTGCCCACGATGATCGCGCTGCGCCAATGGGGCGAAAAATGGGGAACAGGCGTGCCTTCCAATCCGGTATTGGTCGATGAGCTGCATCATCAACCCATCCTGCCGGTCACCATCCGGGGCCATGATGACCGCGTTCTGGGGCATATGGACCTGTGCTGGATGAACTCGGCGGATATCAAGCCGATCAGTAATGCCGTGTTTGCCGAACATGATGATCGCGTGCGAAAATTAAGCGCAATATAATTCGCACTATTGACACTCTATAAAGCAGCATTGAACTTTTGCTGCGAATCTGTTACACTTCGCGTCGACAGGCCAAAAATGGTCGATAACCGCCTTCCTAATATGGGATTGAGCGGGTGATGACGTAAGGGACGAATGCCAACTGTCTTATGGACAACAAGATGTTGTCAGCGAGCTTATTCGCCCAAATAATCAGAAAGGTCGTAATATGACGTCCAACGCGGCGATGTTTGATGTAGGCGATTATGTGGTGTATCCCAAGCATGGGGTTGGTCGCGTAATCGAGCTTCAGGATTCCGAAATCGCAGGGATGCAGCTTCAACTTTACGTGCTGCGCTTTGAAAAAGAAAAGATGACGCTTCGCGTGCCTTTCAACAAGGCCGAAGGCGTTGGCATGCGCAAGCTGTCGAGCGACAAAACGCTCAAGGAAGCAATGCATACGCTCACCGGAAAGCCTAAGGTAAAGCGCACCATGTGGTCGCGCCGCGCTCAGGAGTATGAAGCGAAAATCAACTCGGGCGACCTGGTTTCGATCGCTGAAGTTACCCGCGACTTATTCCGCCCCGATGACCAGCCTGAGCAGAGCTATTCGGAGCGTCAGATTTTTGAAGCGGCATCAAGCCGCTTGGCCCGTGAACTCGCGGCAATGGAAAAGACCGACGAAAAAGCGGCTCTCCAGAAAATTTTGGCTATTTTGAATGAAGCGGCACCGCAATATTACGAAAAAGCCGAATAACCAGTTTCCTTACCGGAAAATCTGAGGGGCGCCGGCAACGGCGCCCTTTTTTTTCGCTGTGTTATACCATGTTATGCCCAGCCTGACGTCCCCTTGCGGCACGTCTAAACAGTGGCATGTTCAATCTTATCATCTGGTATGACGGCGCGTGTCCGCTTTGTGTAAGTGAAATCGCGCTGATGCGGCGTCTCGATTGGCAGCGAAAAATTGACTTCCAAGATATTGCGCCAGAAACGGCCATATGCCCGCTCGACCGGCAGCTCATGCTTGACCGACTTCACGCGAGCGAAAATGGCGTAATGCTATCGGGTGCTGCAGCATTTGCTGCTATGTGGCGACATATTCCCCTGCTTAAACCACTTGGCTGGCTTGCAAGAAATCCCGTTATTTTGGAAATACTCGAGCGGCTTTATATCCGTTTCCTGAAAATCCGTCCTCGGTTGCAAAAGTTGCTGACATAACAATGATGAAGGATGTTTTTCCGACCTCGCGGAACGCGGCACTCTTACGCCTTGCCGAGTTCATACCCGGCGCGGGGCAGAACTATGCCTTTGGCCGCAACACCGATCCGGGGCCAGCCC
>CALDKP010000262.1 GCA_937898535.1 uncultured Sphingomonadales bacterium
CCACCGGCAAGGGCCGTGACGTGCTGCTCTTTGTCGACAACATCTACCGCTACACACTGGCCGGTACCGAAGTGTCCGCATTGCTGGGTCGTATGCCTTCAGCTGTGGGTTATCAACCTACGCTGGCTGAAGAAATGGGCCGTCTGCAAGAGCGTATTACCTCGACCAAGACCGGTTCGATTACGTCGATCCAGGCCGTTTACGTGCCTGCCGATGACTTGACCGACCCGTCGCCTGCGACCACCTTCCTGCACTTGGACTCGACCGTTGTTCTGTCGCGTGACATCGCCGCACTGGGTATCTATCCGGCCGTTGATCCCCTTGACTCGACGTCCCGCATTCTCGATCCCCAAGTAATCGGCGAGGAACATTACAAAGTCGCGCGCGGCGTGCAGTCCGTCCTGCAGCGCTACAAAGAGGCCTGAGCGCCAGCCCGTCGGGCGAGCGGATTACTTGGCGACGTAGTCCGCAGGGGGAAGGTGCAGCCCTGTGGACAACTCCCTGGTGGGCGTCGTGATTGGGCCCGGCACGGTCTTGCGTGCGAACAGTGTGTACATGGTGGGCACCACGAACACGGCCAGCAAGGTGCCCAGGCTCATGCCACCCACAATCACCCAGCCGATTTGCGTGCGGCTTTCAGCGCCCGCACCCGTGGCCAAGGCCAGTGGCACCGCGCCGAGCACCATGGCGCCGGTGGTCATCAGGATCGGTCGCAGGCGCAGCATCGCGATTGATGGTCCAGTCGGGATGCGCCAGATAATTGGCGCGGTCGGGCGTCAGTTTCGCCTTTGCACCGCGTATGGCACGGTCGGCCCATCCGGCAAATTTCAACAGAAACGCAGGCGCATGCACCGTCGTGACCTTGCGCCCGACCGCAGCGCCAATGGCCTTAGCAAAAGCGGCGTGGCTCCACCCGCCTGCCGTTCCGTCATCTGCCTCAAACACGCATTTCGACACATCATCCGCCGACAGCAAAATCACCAGCAAGCGGGCGAGGTCATCGACATGAATGACGGACACCCTGCCCCGCGGCGGCAGCAATGCCCATCCCTTGGCGGCGATGCGGAACATATCGAACATTTCGGTGTCGCCGGGGCCGTACACACCGGGCGGACGAATGACGGTCCAGTCGAGCGATGATGTGCGCACGAGCGCTTCTGCGGTGGCCTTGCTCGCGCCGTACATCGAAAGCTCCGGATGGCGCGCAGCAAGCGAGGAGACGCAGACGAAACGTTCGATGCCAGCCAATTGGGCAGCGGCGAGGATATGCGATGTGCCGGTGACATTCCCGCTTTCGAAGCCCGCAGCATCGGGCGCATTGACGACGCCTGCGACATGCAAGACCGCATCGGCGCCGTTGCACAAATCGGTGAGGCTTGCCGTATCGTTTAGGCTGCCATGAACCCAAGTAACGCCCGCTTTTTTGTGCTGGTCCCGCCGCGTCAGCGCGCGGACATGCCAACCAGCGGCAATCAACCGATCCAGCGTGATCCGTCCGACAAAACCCGTCGCTCCTGTTAACGCGACTGTTTTCACAAAAGAACCAACTGATCACGGTGGACAAGGACAGAGCGGGGCACGGTGCCCAAGATATCCGCCAATTCGCTCGAGCGATGCCCGCAAATGCGGGCGGCATCGACGGCGTCGTATTCCGACAGGCCGCGCGCGACTGCAACGCCGTCATCATCACTGATGTCGATGACGTCGCCACGTTTAAATTCACCCTCCACCGACAAAGCGCCTGCGGGCAACAAGCTGCTGCCCGATATGAGCGCTTTTATGGCGCCAGCATCGATGCGGATGCGGCCCTTGACCGTCAGCCGACCGCCCAACCAGCTTTTGCGCGCGGAGCCGCCGTCGCGCGGAGCGAAAAAGGTCGAAGGCCCGCCTGTTTCAAGCGCGGCAAGGGGATGATCGCGAAGGCCCGAGGCGATAACCAAGCCGATACCAGCGCGGGTCGCAATATCGGCAGCATCCAGCTTGGACGCCATACCGCCCGACCCCATGCCAGAGGATGAACCCTCCGCCACCATGACGCGGACGCGGCCGTCAATTTTTTCGATACTCGGCAACAATGTCGCACCCGGCAAATGTGGCGCGCGGTCGAAAAGGCCATCGACATCCGACAGCAAAATCACCCCGCTGGCGCCAGCCGCCTGCGCCACGCGCGCGGCCAGCCGGTCATTGTCGCCAAAGCGGATTTCTTCGGTGGCAACGCTGTCATTTTCATTGATGACGGGAACGGCCCCTGCACCCAAAAGGCGATCGAGTGTGGCCGCAATGTTCAAATAGCGGCGGCGATCCTCCAGATCATCCAGCGTCACGAGCATTTGCGCCGCAGCAAGCGACTGGGCGTCGAGCAGCTCTGCCCAGATGCCCGACAGCACGATTTGCCCAACCGATGCCGCGGCCTGCGCATCGGCGAGGCTGCTGCGGCCGCCTTTTTCAAAGCCCAGACGGCGCGCACCCAATGCAATCGCGCCGGAGGTGACGATAACGATCCGCTGCCCGGCCTTATGCCGCGCGCTGATATCGGCAACGAGCGTTTCCAACCATTGCCGCCGCACATTCCCGTCGGGCTGCACCAGCAGCGACGATCCGACCTTGACCACCAACAGCGGGCAAGATGTCGGCAAGAATGCTGCGTTCAGATCGGCGACCATGTCCCGTCCTCGGAGATGCCATCGGCCTTTGCGCCTTCAATCCCGCTTTTGGCGGGCAAAGCTTCCAAGATCCGGTCGAGCACAAGATCAACGCCCTGCCCCGTTGCACCGGAAATGGATATCACGTCCAATGCGCCGGCTGCCTGCAATTGCTCGGCAATGTCGGCCATCAATTCGGGATCAAGCAAGTCGCCCTTGTTGAGCGCCACAATCTGCGGCTTTTCATCCAACGCCGCGCCATATTCGCTCAATTCGTCACACACGATATGCCACGCGGCGATGGGATCATCCTGCGTCGCGTCGATCAAATGAATGAGGATGCGGCAACGTTCGATGTGGCCCAAAAAGCGGTCGCCAATGCCCACACCTTCGGCTGCACCAGCGATAAGCCCTGGAATATCCGCCAGAACAAATTCGCGCGATTTATGGTCGACCACACCCAATTGCGGGCGCGTCGTTGTGAACGGATAATCGCCAACCTTTGCCTTGGTATTCGACACCTGATTGATGAAGGTCGATTTGCCCGCGTTGGGCATGCCAACAAGTCCGGCGTCCGCCAGCAATTTCAATCGCAGCCAGACATACATTTCTTCGCCGGGCCAACCGGGGCCATGCTGCCGCGGGGCGCGGTTGGTTGAGCTTTTATACGATGCGTTACCGCGACCGCCATCGCCGCCGCGCAGGAACACAACGCGTTGGCCCACTTCGGTCAAATCGAGCAAAAGCGAACGTTCTTCGTCATCAGCCAGCACCTGTGTGCCCACAGGCACCTGAATGACCAAGTCATCGCCATAGGCACCGTGGCGATCACGGCCCATGCCCTGAATACCGCGCATGGCTTTGAAATGCTGCGCATAACGGAAATCGATGAGCGTGTTCAGTCCAGCAACCGCTTCAAAGATGACATCGCCACCCTTGCCGCCATTGCCGCCGTCTGGGCCACCATATTGCACATATTTTTCACGACGAAAGCTGACCGCTCCCGGGCCACCGGCGCCGGAACGGATGAAGATTTTTGCTTGGTCGAGAAAATGCATGTGTTGGCCTTAGACTATCAAAACGATTTCGTCATCCTGAACTCAATGCACCGATGTTGAGTGCGTTTCAGGATAACAGGCTAACGCCGCATGTTATGCTGAAACAGGTTCAGCATGACGAAACTACGTTACGAAAAATCAGCGCACGTGCCGCGCTTGCCTGCCAGCCGAAGCTTTAGCGAAGGTTGGTGGAGCCTAGGGGAGTCGAACCCCTGACCT
>CALDKP010000263.1 GCA_937898535.1 uncultured Sphingomonadales bacterium
GCTTGTTGAATTGGCGCAGTTGGATGGGGCTATTGGTCTGGCGGCGTTGTCATCGACCCAAAAGGGTGATGTGACCGCGCTTACGCGTGCCTTCACTGCTTTAGGTGATGCGCTTGGTTTAAGCTGGGCGCAAGGGGCGGCGATGCAGATTGATCCACACGACCCGTGGGAACGATTGCTGGTTGCGGGGCTAGCGCGCGATTTCCAAACGATGCGTTTGGATTTCCTGCGCCGCCGTGCCGCCAAGAAGCCGCTCGAGGATGCACAGGATTGGCTGCATGCCAACACAGCCCGTGTGCGTGCATTCAAGGCGATGGTCGACCGTGCCCGCATGGCAGGCTTACCGACGCCCGCGATGCTGGCACAGGTTGCAGGTCAGGCAAGGGTGCTATTGGGGCGTTAAGCCCCTAGCTTTTCGATGGGGTCAACCCGGCGGGGTTGCCTTTGGTTGAGGGGTTCGAGGCATTTTGCTTCTTGGGTCCCTCCGCCTTTGGTTTGCGGACTTCGCGGTTCGATTTCTTTTGGCTCTTTGCCATGATGTTTTCCTTTCGGGGGTGGAGGGGACAACGCGCAAAGCGCCGGATCGTTCACGCGAACGTCCGGTGATCCTTATTTATATGCACGAATGGCCCGGTTATAAGGGTGTCGCCGAAATGGAGTGATTAAGCTGCCGCCTCTGCTTCACGCTTATAAATGCTGTTTAGCGGATGGCGGAACAGCTTCGTCACCATGGGTTCGAAAAACTCCAATGGCAGCGTGTCATATTCTGGGTCGAACGATGGGCAGTCATATTTGTCGATGAATTCTTCGGTGTCAGCAAACCATTCATGACCGCGGAACTTATCGCGCATGTCACGATCAAGCCCAAGATGGTGGAAAAAGTTGTGACCTTGGAAAATGCCGTGGTTCTGGACAATCCAGTGCAGTTTTTCCGAAACGAACGGCTTTAATATTGCCGCAGCAATGTCCGGGTGATTTGCGGCACCAAGTGTGTCGCCAATGTCGTGCAACAGCGCCATGACGACATAATCTTCGTCCCGCCCATCACGATGTGCGCGCGTCGCGGTTTGCAAGGAATGGGTCAACCGGTCCACCGCGAATCCGCCAAAATCGCCATCGAGCAGTCGAAGATGGTCCAATATCCGTTGTCCGCCATTTTGCGAGAACGGGATATTGTGCCGCATGATGATTTGCCAATCTTCTTGCGTGCTCTGTGACATGTCGTGGAAATTTGCGCGATCTTCGTGGTTGTCCATGGTCGGTATCCTCTCCCCAAAACCCTATCATGTCCTTGTGATGAAACAAGTGCTTCATGCGCGCGTAAAATGCGGCTAGACCGATTTTATGGCGGTACTTGAGCTTACAGACAAACCCTTCTTTGCCGATAAAAATCGCGCATTTTGGAATCTCCATTCAGCCGGATGGGCAGGCGCAGTCATTTTGCGTGCCGCGTCGGGTATTGCCCAAGGGCAGCCTGTCAGCTTCCTCGTGCCCATCCTGATTTCAGCGGTCACGGGTTATTCGATCACGCTTCTGCTATCGGTTATTTACCGATTTCTGATTGATCAGCGGCCATTTATTACGTGGAGCCTGACGTTCGTCGCGGTGTCCCTGGCCACCATCGGCTACGCGTATATTGACGTGTGGGTGCTTCAAACCATTCGTGACGGGGTGGATGAAACGCCTTTTGCGCAGCTATGGCTCGCCGCGATCTACATCAACTCCGTGCTGTTGGCGGCTTGGTCCGCGCTTTATTACGCTATCAATTATTTCGTGCGCGCTGAAGAACAAGCGGACCAGATGATGCGGCTTGAGGCGCAGGCCACCAGTGCGCAGCTGACGATGTTGCGGTATCAGTTGAACCCGCATTTCCTGTTCAACACATTGAACAGCATTTCTACGCTCGTGCTGCTGAAGCAGACGGAGCAAGCAAACGCCATGTTGTCGCGGCTATCGTCGTTTTTGCGCTTCACCCTCATCAACGAAGCGGCGGCCAAGGTGCCCCTGACGCAAGAGATCGAGACGTTGAAGCTGTATCTCGATATCGAAAAGATGCGTTTTGAAGAACGGCTGCGGACATATTTCACGATTGAACCAGCTGTCGAAGACGCCTTGGTGCCGTCACTTCTGCTGCAGCCATTGGTGGAAAATGCCATTAAATATGCGGTGACCCCGAAAGAAGAGGGCGCGGACATTTCCGTGACCGCTCAACTCGTCGGTCAAAGAGTGCGGATTACCGTATCGGACACGGGGCCGGGCTTGCAGCCGGGGCAGCAAGATCACAGCCTCTCAACCGGTGTTGGGATGGCGAATACCCGCGAGCGACTTTCACAAGCTTATGGCGACGATCAACGCTTTGAACATTATGTAAAAGCGGGCGGAGGATTTGAGGTTTTGTTGGAACTACCATATCAAAGCCGAATTATAGCAGGGGAAGACATTCAAACGGGGGCTAAGCAGCAAGGACAAATATCCGCATGAGCATTCGTACAATATTGGTCGACGATGAAAAGCTGGCGATCCAAGGGCTTGAATTACGGCTTCAGCCGTTCGACGACATCGAAATCGTCGCGACCTGCCACAATGGCCGCGAAGCCATTCGCAAGATTAAAACGCTGAAACCCGATTTGGTGTTTCTCGACATTCAGATGCCCGGATTTGACGGATTTTCGGTTGTTCAGGGCGTGATGGATATTGATCCGCCATTGTTCGTCTTTGTAACCGCCTATTCGGAACATGCGATTAAGGCGTTCGAAGCGCAGGCCATCGATTATCTCATGAAGCCGGTCGAGCCAGAACGTCTGGCAGACACCATGGACCGTGTGCGCAGCAGGCTTGCCGACAAGCGCACATCGGATGAGCTGGACAGGCTTCGTACCGTCATCAATGAAGTCGCGCCGAATGCCGCCGACAATCTGAGTTCGATTGACGATGACCTGGCGTCAACGCGGTTTGAGAAGCTTATCAATATCAAAGATCGCGGCCAGATTTTCCGTGTCGATGTCGAAAGTATCGAACGCATCGATGCCGCTGGCGACTATATGTGCATCCACACCGCCGATAACTCGCTCATCCTGCGTGAGACAATGAAGGATCTGGAAAAACGTCTTGATCCAAGAACGTTCCAGCGCGTCCATCGTTCGACAATTGTCAATTTGGATCAGGTGCGGCAGGTTAAGCCGCATACGAACGGCGAATGCTTCCTTGTGCTTGAATCTGGTGCACAGGTAAAAGTCAGCCGTTCCTATCGTGACGTCGTAGCCAGGTTTGTACATTAAGGAGAATAAGGATGTCGGAAGCCGATACTTCAACACGCATGAAGGCCAGTGACTTCCACCCCTATATTCTTGAAATTTTCGATGGCTATGTCCACGGCAAACTGACCAAACGTGAGTTTATCCGCGAAGCCACTAAATTCGCGGCTGCGGGCGTAACCGGCCTTATGATAATCAACCAGTTGCAGCCGGATTATGCTTTGGCGCAGCAGGTTAAGGCCGACGATCCCGAAATTGTTACCTCGCGGGTGACGGTACGAAGCCCTGAAGGGCATGGCAGCATCAGCGGGCTGCTGGCGCGGCCACCCAAGGCAAGCGGCAAGCTGCCGGCGGTATTGGTGGTTCACGAAAATCGCGGGCTGAACCCGTATATCGAAGATGTCGTGCGTCGTCTGGCAAAGGCCGGCTATATGGCGTTTGGCCCCGATGGCCTGTCGTCGCTCGGCGGCTATCCGGGCAATGACGAAAAAGGCCGTGAGCTGCAGGCAAAGTTGAACCCGGGCAAATTATTGGAAGACTTTTTCGCCAGCTTTGAATTCCTGCGCGATCATGCCGACAGCACGGGCAAGGTTGGCGCGGTGGGTTTCTGCTACGGCGGCGGTGTCTGCAATGCGTTGGCTGTTGCCTATCCGGAAATGGCT
>CALDKP010000264.1 GCA_937898535.1 uncultured Sphingomonadales bacterium
TACGAGATACAAGCTAGTGACTGGAGTTCAGACGTGTGCTCTTCCGATCTCATGCCTGTGTAGCTGACGAGCACAACATCATTGTCTGTCGGCGACTTGCCTTCGCCGGTTTGGATAATCTTGTAACGCAATCCTGACGGCGTTGTGACGATATCGCCATATTCCTGCCGCACGTCGCTTGTGCCCCAATATGCCAAACCGCCACCGGCAGCGAGCACGAGCGCAATCGCGGCCCAATATTTGGTCATCGTGCCTTTTTTGAGCGGAAGAATCGGGACGGCAGTTACGGACATACACATTTCCTGTTGGCTAAGTTGCGCGGTGACTAGCAGAAACTAGCAGGGATTCCAGACACAAAAAAAGCGCCGTAAAAGGCGCCTTCCTTGTTGCGGGTCGCAGACGCTTATTTCGCGCCGTCACGTTCCTGCTGTTTGCGCTCCATCTTGCGGGCACGACGAACAGCAGCGGCCTTTTCACGCGCGCGCTTTTCCGACGGCTTTTCGAAGTGACGACGCAGCTTCATTTCGCGATACACGCCTTCACGCTGCAGCTTCTTCTTAAGCGCGCGTAGGGCTTGATCAACATTATTGTCGCGAACCATGATCTGCATAAAAAACTCAACTCCGCATCGAATCGGCAAAATGGCTTAAAACGGCCACTTTGAAAGGCTAAAAACGAAAATCGCCGCGTTCACAGGCGGCGTGTTGACGTGGCCCCTAACTAGGTCGCCCCTAAATATCAAGCGAAAATGGCGCTTTTAACCACGAGGGCAGAGAAAATCCGTTGGCCATTTTGCTGCGCCCAACCCCTTGCCCTCGTGCAATGTTCGTTTCATAACGCAACGTAACGAACGAGCAGGAGAGCGCCAATGGCAACCCAATTGAAGTCGAACAGCAAATATAGCGAAGCCGAATGGACCGCGCGTCAGGAGCTTGCTGCCTGCTATCGCATTTTTTCGATGTTCGGTTGGGACGAACTGGTGTTTAACCACATTACGGTGAAGGTGCCTGACGAAGACGGCGCTTTTTTGATCAACCCTTATGGCATGCACTTTGGTGAGATCACCGCTTCCAGCCTGATTAAGATCGACATTGATGGCAACAAGATCGATGTCGACAACCCATGGCATGTCAATAAGGCCGGATTCGTTCAGCATAGCCTGTTCCATCGCACTTTGCCCGATGCCCATGCCATCATCCACACACACACAACCGCCACCGTAGCCGTTTGCAGCCTGGAAGGTGGTCTTCAGCCAGTCAATTTCTACGCCTGCAACTTCATGGGCCAGCTGGCGTATCATGACTTTGAAGGCGTCACCGTGCGTGAGGAAGAAGGGACGAGATTGGTCCAGAATCTCGGCGACAAGCGGATATTGATGCTGAAAAATCACGGTCCTGTCGTGATGGGCAAGACATTGCCGGATGCGTTCATCAAATATTGGGCGCTGCAGCGGGCGTGCGAGCAACAGATTGCAACGATGCAAATGGGCAAGCCCATTACGGTACCGCCTGAGGTCATCGCTGTGCACCAGCGCGACCTGTATATGGCATCACCCCCAGGCGGTTCGGGCCGCGTTGAATTTGACGCAATGGTGCGCAAGGTTGACCAGATCAATAAAAGCTGGCGGGATTAATCACTCGGCCACCCTGAATTCGGTTCTCCGTCGGTGACTGTGTTTCGGGGTCTCAAATAAGATGCTGAAACACGTTCAGCACGGCTATAATGGGGCTGCATGACCAAATTCACCGTCAATGATCGCCCGGTCCAGTATAAAATGGATCCGCAAACCCCGCTTTTGTGGGCTTTGCGTGATGCGTCGAACTTGACCGGAACGAAATATGGTTGCGGCAATGGCGATTGCGGCGCGTGCATTGTGGAAGTCGACGGGGAGGCGATACGGTCTTGCCTGGTCACGATTGCCGAAGCCGAAGGACGTTTTGTCACGACGATCGAAGGCCTCAGCCGTGATCGTAGCCATCCGCTGCAACAGGCGTTTGTCGCCAGCAACGTGCCGCAATGCGGCTTTTGCATTCCGGGTATCATCATGGCAGGCGCGGTGTTGCTCAAGAAAAGCAACAACCCAACAGATGAAGAAATCGACGGGGCAATCACGAACTTGTGCCGTTGCGGCGTGTATCCAAGGCTACGCGACGCTATCAAACGGGCCGGACGCGTCATGCGCGGTGAAGAACGTATCGCTGCTGCGCCACCGCCGGGAATTACGCCTGAAGATGCCGCGCGGGCGGTACCGGCGTTGACGGTTACCGATTAAGCTTAACCCTGCAGCTCAATATCCCAATATAACCAGTCGTGCCATGTTTCGTGCAGATGGTTTGGCGGGAAAGCACGGCCTCTGTCTTGCAATTGCCAGCTGGTGGGGCGGATCGCGGCCATGTTCAGCTGCATATGCGCTTGCTTCGGTGTGCGGCCGCCTTTTTTCAGGTTGCAGTGTAGGCAAGCCGTCGTAACATTTTCCCAGCTGGTGATGCCGCCCAGACGGCGCGGAACGATATGGTCAAAGGTCAAATTGTCGCCCGATCCGCAATATTGGCATTCAAATTTGTCACGCAGGAATAGGTTGAAGCGGGTAAAAGCAGGATATTCCGACGGCTTCACATATTGGCGCAGCGCGATGACCGACGGGATTTTCATGTCCAGTCTTGGGCTATGGACATGCCGATCATAGTTCGAAACGATGTCGACCTTGTCGAGGAACACCGCCTTAATGGCGGCTTGCCATGGCCATAGGCTCAATGGATAATAGCTCAACGGCGTGTAATCGGCGTTGAGCACCAATGCCGGGCAGTTCTCCGGGTGCCTTGCGCGGCCCGCTGCTTCGAAAGTTCCGGTATGCAACATAAGTCGAACCCTACTCCCTTTATGTCATACATGCTTTAAGCGTATCAACGTTACAGCAATCTGACAGTCATCAACCTATTTGCACATATGGTGACGTCAAGGGGGCAAACACACCGGATATGGTATTTTTGGGGATATGTTTTTTGCGTGCGGACGAATTTTTGATGCAACATCTGCCTGTGCTGCCGGTATATGATGGTGCAGTGGTGACACGGTTCGCGCCGAGTCCCAATGGACGACTGCACCTAGGGCATGCCTTTTCGGCATTATGCGCGCATGATTTTGCGCGTTTTCTGGATGGTCAGTTCCACCTGCGGATTGAAGATATTGACGGAACACGGAGCCGTGCGGAGCATGTCGCGGCGATCATGTCGGATATGGACTGGCTTGGACTTCGTCATGACGGCGCTGCGCAATTTCAATCGCAGAATATTGCAAGATATGAAGCGGCGCGCGACCGTTTGATCGCCGACGGGTTGCTATACCGCTGCGTCTGCTCGCGAAGCGATGTTACCAATGCGCTGAAACATAAGCCGGTGCCGCATGGTCCAGATGGCCCCCATTATCCCGGAACGTGCCGGGACAGCGACATTGATCCTGCCATACCCCATTGCTGGCGGATTGATATGGCCAAAGCGGCGGCGCAGTCGGGGCTGTTGCATTGGACCGATTTGGCGGCTGGACCGCAATTTGCGGACCCAATGGCATTTGGCGATGTTGTTCTGTGGCGCAAAGATGCGCCGGCATCATACCATCTGGCCGCAACCATCGACGATGCTGCCGATAGCGTGTCGCATGTCGTGCGTGGTCAAGACCTTTTCGGATATACCGCCATCCACAGGCTGTTGCAGAAACTGTTGGATTTGCCGGAACCCATATACTGGCACCATCCGCTGTTGTTGGACAGCAGCGGGGAAAAGCTAGCGAAGAGCAAATGCTCACCTGCGCTGTCGGACCGGGGGTTGGCGGGCGAACGCGGCGATGGACTTATTAATAATTTGCGTCAGGGAACGCTACCGCTTGGAATCTCGTTATCCCACGCCTAAATGGGCGCAGCGGGGTATTGGCCCCGGACAAGGATTTCTCCCGATGACTATTTTGTTGGTTCTTCTCACCATTGGCGCAGCTGGTGCCGTGGCATTTGCACTCATCCGTGGCCTTCACGCGTTCGCTAATTTGCGACCAGCAGATGTCGACGAAGCGGGATTGCCCAAATCGCTCACAGTGCAGAACAAGATGATGTTCGCCCGCGTCAAATGGCAGGCAATTACTATCGGTTTGCTTGCTGTGCTCGTCTTGGTCGCCGGCTCGCAATAAGCGGGCGGCATTAGACATGGTCAAGCTCAACAAGATTTATACACGCACGGGTGATGACGGGACTACGGGCTTGGTCGATGGCTCGCGTGTGTCCAAGACCAATGCGCGCTTACACGCCATTGGCGAAGTCGATGAGACCAACAGCGCGCTTGGCGTAGCGCTTCAGACGCTTGCAGCGGATGAGGGCGAAACGCCTTTGGTCGCTGAGTTGCGGCGTATTCAGAACGACCTGTTTGATCTGGGTGCCGATATCGCAACGCCCGGCGAGAGTTTTGAGTCATCGCCGATGGAATTGCGCATTGTGTCATCCCAAGTTGAATGGCTTGAGGCGGCGATCGATAAAGCCAACGAGCAACTTCCGCCGTTGACCAGTTTCATTTTGCCCGGCGGCAGCTTGGCAGCAGCGCATATGCATATGGCGCGCGCCATTTCACGCCGTGCCGAGCGGGCGCTGGTTGCGGCATCGCTGGATGTCTCGATAAATCCGCAAGCGTTAAACTACCTCAACCGTCTGTCGGACTATTTGTTCGTGCTGTGTCGCCTAATCAATTCGACGCGCGGTGGTGATATTATGTGGGTGCCGGGCGCGTCGCGGTGAGGGCGGGTACCTGGGCGCCGTTTTACGACTGTAGCGATCCAACAACAGCGTTGCCTTGGCCTTTGTGGAAGCTGTGCCCTTATTCGCAGCCCTCTAACGCTTACGGCCACATGGCCCCAGCGCATCGATGATAAATTTATAATCAGCTTGCGCCCGCGCGGCATCTTGATCGCGTGCTGCTTCAATTCGGTCGGTGGGAAGGCTACGCGGTAGGCCACAGGCGAGGCGATACCACAGCAGCGTGAACCGTTCCGGCGCGGTGGCAGAGGAATCGATAACTTCGGCTGTCGATACCGCCCACTGCTTTTGCTGATTCGGCCGACTAAGAACCGTAAGTGACACGGGCTGGTCCTTCTCGGTCTTCAGGAAAATCTGTGTTTCGCCTTCACCGAGCACCGTTCCAGGGCTATGGAAAGCGCTGGCGACACCTATGATGCGTTGCGGTGCATCACTCAGGACAGCCTCTTGCGTGATGCGGCGGATCAAAGAATTATTTGTCGGGCTGAAATTTGCGAGCGCGTTGGGTCGCGCCAATCGGATGTCACCCGCCCGGCCAGCGACGTGGCTACCAAATAGAAACAGCCGTTGCTTTTTCAACTTCGGCACTTTGCCCTTCGCATCTTTGGGTACATCCAGCACAAAGCGGACGCGGTCGGCAATGCCGCCTTCGCCGCGAATCAACGCTATAACGTCCGCTTCGATCAACATGCGCTGAAGCGATGCGGGTACACCTAAAGCTTGTTCCGGGGCAACTTTAGCAGCTTTGTGGACAGTTACATCAACGATCAAAGGCGATATGACGACTAAATCGGCAATATCCGAATAACTCGCCGATTCTGCTTCAATGGCAAATGCAGGGGGCAGTGTGGCCACGGGTTGGGCCGTTGCGGATTGACCCAAACCCATCAAAACCAAGCATAAACTTACTTTTGCTAGTGCAAAGCGCATTAAACAACCCTTCCTGAAACCTACGTCCACCGCTGGTTTTGCGTGTATCATATTGTAGCATAATGTGAACCTGTCGATGAATTGCGTCTGAATCGCAGAATCCGGATTGCTTGGCCTGTTAGGGTTGGCTAATGCGTCGATGAATCGAGCAAAAAAAAAGATAGTTTTCGATATCGCGAGGGTACGTTGGAAGCATGGTAAGACGTGCGTCCGTAATGTATTATTTTGTTTTGAAGGTAGGAGAGTTGTTTCCGCATGGCATATGCTGATCAAGATGGGATGAGCACAAACCGTTTGGTTTCTGTCGTCATTGTACTCCTTCTTCACGCTTTCCTCGGTTATGCCTTGGTGACGGGCCTCGCATATGATGCGGTCGTCGCGATCAAGGAAAAGATGACCGTGGTCGACGTGAAAGAAGAAGAGCCACCCGAAGAAGAAGAGCCACCACCAGAGCCAGAGAAGCAAATCGAACCTCCGGTCGTTTCGCCTCCACCAATGGTTGTTACGGTGGCTCCGCCGCCAACTGTTCGTACAGTTGATACGCCGCCACCTGCGGCTCCAATCGTGCCAACAGCCGCGCCACCGGCGCCATCCGCGCCGCCACCGCCAGCGGGGCCTACTGCTGAAGCGAAGCCACGGGGTAACCCGGGCAACTGGGCAAACACGAATGACTATCCGTCGCGTGCTTTGCAGCAGGAGCGTGAAGGTACGACTGGTTTCCGCGTTACCATCGGCGTTGATGGCCGTGTCATTGATTGTCAGATTACGCAGTCAAGCGGCCATGCGGATCTTGATGCGGCAACCTGCACCAACGTGAAGCGTCGTGCGCGCTTTGAACCCGCCGTTCGCAATGGTGAAAAGGTTCAAGGTTCGTATTCAAACCGCGTCCGGTGGCAGATACCGAAATAATTTCTGGCCCGGTATAGGGGGAGCCTTGGTTCCGGGCCTTATTTGCTAGCAAGTAGTATTTTTTGAGAGGTAGTTAAAATGTCGATTTTGTTTCTGACCGCGGCCGGTGCCGCACCTGAGGCCGCCGCACAATTCGGTCTTATCCCTGCGCTTAAAGAAGGCGGACCAATCTCCATCGCGATTTTCTCCGTGATGGTTATCATGTCGGTTTTCTCATTCTACATCATGTTCACAAAGCTTTTTGAACAGCAGAAGGTTCTGAACCAATATAAAGACGTTCGTGCGCAGTTCTGGCGCGCAGCATCGCTTGAAGAAGGCGCGGCAAAGCTCGAAAAGAACAGCGCTTATCGTCAAGTCGTTGACGATGGCATCGAAGCAAAAAAACAGCACAGCCTTTTGACTGACCCAGTCGAAGCACATGACTGGCTGCATGGTGCGATGGCTCGTTCGGAAGACGCCATTAACAACAAGCTTGGAAGCGGCCTTCCGTTCCTCGCAACGGTTGGTGCAACTGCTCCTTTCGTTGGTCTGCTTGGTACGGTTATCGGCATCTACTCGGCGCTGATCAAAATCGGTATCGCTGGTCAAGCTGACATCGGCAAGATCGCTGGTCCAGTTGGTGAAGCACTGATCATGACCGCAATTGGTCTGTTCGTTGCTGTTCCTGCTGTTCTTGCGTACAACTGGCTTCAGGCACGTAACAAGACAATCGCACGTAGCCTCGCAACCTTCTCGAACGATGTACTTGGCTACATCTCTTCGGGTGGCCGCGTTAAGCCTGCTGTTCCTGCCGCTGCACCAGCTGGTAAGCCAGCACCTGCTGCAGTTAAGAAGTAATATTGGGTGAGGGCCGCGTTTCGGCGCGGCCCATCCGCCAGCAACCGCTGGCGCTCGATTTTTGACCCAATTTATTTAGAGAGGATTGGCCAATGGCAATCAGTTCAGGAGGCGGCGGCAATGATGCGCCAATGTCTGACATCAACACGACGCCGCTCGTCGACGTCATGCTGGTGCTCCTCATCGTATTCCTCATCGCAATTCCGGTCGCTATCCAAACCGTGAAGATGGACATTCCGGTCATCAAGTTTGAACCAACAAAGGCAAAGCGTGAAAACGTTCTTTTGTCGGTGACGACAACCGATGCCGGCGGTCGTGATCCCGGTGACCCCGCTTATGAAGGTGCAAACCCGAATGGCGAGTGCCGTATTTACTGGAACGTAACGCCTGTCGACTCAACCGAGTTGGTGGACCGTGCAGCGAAGCATTTGAAGGCAGAATTTGAAAAGCTGGGTGGCCCAGAGGCCGCCGCGGCTGGTCTGATTGAACCTGATATGCTGCCAGAGGCGCACATTCGTGGTGATATCAACACACCTTATCGTTGCGTCGGTGGTGCAATTTACACCATGCAGATGGCCGGTTTTGCCCGTGTTGGCTTCATTTCATCGCCGTTCGAAAACGCGAACGTGCAGTAAGTAATTTAAGGAGCAATCATCATGGCAATGAGTGGCGGTAACGATGATGGCCAGCCGATGATGGAAATGAACACAACGCCGTTAATCGACGTTATGCTCGTTCTCCTCATCATGCTGATGATCACCATCCCCCCGGTTTCGCACGCCGTAAATATTGACCTTCCGGTCAATGATCCAAATGCGCCACCACCGGAAGTTCCGATCGATCCTGTTATTAACAAGATCATCATTCTTCCGGACAGCACGATCCAGTGGAATGGTACACCGGTCACGTTACAGCAGATGGAGCAGTTTTTGGTCCGGACGACTTCGATGAACCCGGAACCGGAACTTCAGTTCCAGCCGGCGCCCACCGCAATGTATGATGTGGTCGACCGGACGCTGGCCGTTGTTAAGCGGAGCGGCATCAC
>CALDKP010000265.1 GCA_937898535.1 uncultured Sphingomonadales bacterium
GGAATCTCCCGTCCATCAAAACTGGAAAGACGCGATCATAAACGCCAAGGAAACAGACACGCTGTTCCTGAACCGGCATGGCCCCGGACCTGCATTGCGTGCGCTGCGTACTGACCGAACGGAAAAGCTGGATGTGACGCCATCAGAAAATATCATGGGCGAAATGCGCGGCGTGCTCGATTTGTATTTTGGCGGTGACATGGAGGCTGCGATCGCGCTGTCCGGACAAGTTGCCGGTCGCATTGATACCGTAAAGCCTTCGAAACAAATCATCGACGAAGTCATGGAAGAATTCCATGACGTGATGAACAATATGCGCAACGACTATCTTTAGGAGCCGCTTTGGACCCTGTCCTTGAAGAATTCCTAAGCGATCCCGCGGCGGATGTTTCCGCGCTGCACGATGTTGCGCGGATTAAGGCAATTCTCGAGCAATGCGCACGCGATGGCCGGGCAATCAGCTATTCGGAGTTGCTGCTCAACCTTGGTTTCCGTTTTACGCGGCCAAAGATGCGCGCGGTCTGCAAGACGTTGGATAAGATTGACCAGATAACGCTTGCCGAAGGTCAACCAGCGCTTGCCGTGCTCGTGGTGCGTGAAGGCGACGGCTTGCCGGGACAAGGGTGGTGGACCGGGCGCACCGACTATCAGGGCGAATGGACCGGGCCACAGGCGCAAGAGCATATCCGCCAGTTACAGGACGGGATATTTGCATATTGGCAGGGGCGGGCAGTTTGAGCGACGGCATCGCCCCTTTGGTCACGGCCTTTGCGCGGCGGGTGTTCGGAGGAAACGCCGACGTTGAAAGCCTTGTCCGGCTGACAGGCGGCGCGAACATGGAAAGCTGGTCGTTTGATTATGCGGGGCAGGGATATGTGCTGCGTCGCTCACCGTCGGCGGACATGATGGCAGGGCGAAGCTATGGCCATGACGTGGAGGCTGCTGTCGTTAGAGCGGCCTTCGCGGCGGGCGTGAAGGCACCAGAAATACTGGGTGAAGTGACCGCTGCTGATCATCTCGGAACCGGCTATGTGATGCGCCGTGTGGAGGCAGAGGTTAACCCTGTAAAAATCTTGCCGAACGCTCCGCCGGGATTGTTGAATGATTTCGCCCGTGAACTGGCTTCCATTCACGCCGTGCGGTCTGACACGCTGCCGCAGTTGCCTGAAACCAGCCCGGAAAGCTTGCTGGCCGAGTTGCGTGGACGGTTCATCAACTTTGGCGGGGATCGCCCGGTGATGGCGCTCGCGTTTAAATGGCTTGAGGACCATTTGCCTGCGCCGGTTCCCGCTGTCTTGCTTCATGGCGATTTTCGCATGGGCAATATCATGGTGGATGATCATGGTCTCGCCGCTGTTCTCGACTGGGAATTGGCGCATCTGGGGGACCGGCATCAGGATCTCGCCTTTGGCTGCATTAACAGTTGGCGGTTCGGATTTATTGACCGGCCTGCATTTGGCATTGGCCCGTTGGACGAATTTTGCGCCGCCTATGAAAGCGTGAGCGGTACATCGGTCGAACCTGAACGTTTCCGGTGGTGGCTTATCTATTCGACATTGTGGTGGGGCGTTTGCTGCCTACAAATGGCCGATATCTGGCGCAGTGGCCTTGATGAAGGCTTAGAGCGTGCCGTCATTGGACGGCGGACTTCGGAAACCGAAATTGATTTGCTGATGCTATTGGAAGACGATGCGCCTGAAGCCGAACGCGGCCCAATTACGCTGCCGTCGCCTGCAGCGCCTCGACGGCTTGGCGAGCCATCCTCGACAGAAATGCTGGAGGCGCTCGCGCGTTGGATTGAGACCGATATCAAGCCACAGGCAAAGGGACGTGACCGCTTCATGGCTGCCGTCGCCGTGAACGCACTGGGCATGTTACAGCGCGAAGTTACTGCGCCCTTAAACGTGCATGATAAGTCGCTTTCCGATGAATTATTGGCAGGTCGAAAATCTCTGGTAACGCCGGGGCTGCTGATGCAATTAAAAACGCAAGCACTCGCCAAACTTGCGGCTGACCAACCCAAATATGCAGGCTTGGCCGCGGCCAGAAAAAAATGGACAATCTAATGCTCTTCGAAATTCCAACAGAGATCAACGACTATCTGGCCGAACTTGACGCGTTTATTGATCGTGAGATCAAACCGATTGAAGCGCGCGACGACAATATACGTTTTTTTGATCACCGCCGCGAAAATGCGCGGACCGATTGGGATAATGACGGCCACCCGCGTGCTGATTGGTGGGCATTGCTGGCCGAAATGCGGCAGGTAGCGGACAAGGCCGGGCACTACCGCTTTGCTATCCCGCAAGAATTTGGCGGGAAAAATGGCTCCAATCTGGCGATGGCCGTCATTCGCCATCATCTGGCGCACAAGGGGTTAGGGCTGCATAACGACCTGCAGAACGAAAGCAGCATTGTCGGCAATCTTGTGCAGGTGTTGATGCTGCGTGATTTTGGAACGCCGCAACAAAAGGCCGCGTTTATTCCGCCGATGCTCGAGGGCAAAATGGGTTGGAGCTTCGGCCTGACCGAAGAAGATCATGGCTCCGACGCAACGCATATGGATACGCGCGCCGTGCCCGAAATGCGTGATGGCGTTGCAGGCTATCGCATTAATGGCAACAAGATGTGGACGACCGGACTGCCCTATACATCGCATGTGATGACCTTTGCGCGCACCAGCGGTGAGAATGGCAAAGCGCGCGGCATTACCTGCTTTGTCGTGCCAACCGACGCGCCAGGATTTGAAATCGGCGAATATATGTGGACGTTCAATATGCCCACCGACCACCCCAAGGTTAAATATACCGATGTTTGGGTGCCGGAAAGCGCCATCCTTGGTGAATTGGACAATGGACTGGCTGTTGCGCAGCATTTTGTGCACGAGAACCGTATTCGCCAAGCGGCAAGTTCGCTCGGTGCGGCCCAATATTGCATTGATGAAGCGGTGAAGTACGCGCGTGAGCGCAAGCCATTTGGCAAACCGCTGGCGGTAAATCAGGCCATCCAGTTCCCCTTGGTCGAACTGCAAACCGACGCGGAGATGCTGCGCCTTTTGATTTACAAAACGGCGGCCGAAATGGACAGCATGACCAAGCCTGAAGTCGCATTGCGGTTATCGGACAAAGTCAGCATGTGTAATTACAAGGCAAACCGGTTGGTCTGCAATGCCGCGGATTTCGCGATGCAAGTACATGGCGGGATTGGCTATTCACGCCATAAGCCGTTCGAGCATATTTACCGACACCATCGGCGCTACCGAATTACTGAAGGCGCAGAGGAGATCCAGATGCGCAAAGTGGCGGGACATTTATTCGGATTTATGGGGTGATAGTCATGCAACAGGCAACCGACTTTTTGGAAGAGAGCAGAGCATTGGCAGGGCTTCTTGCTGCGCTGTCCGATTCTGATTTCGAAACGCAGACGCAGTTCAAGGGCTGGACAATCAACAACATCATCCGGCATTTGCACGTCTGGAATATTGCGGTGGACCTGTCGTTGCAGGATGAAGCGGCATTTGGCGCATTTGTTACCGCGATGATGGAGGGGGTCCGGGGCGGAAAACTGCCTGCTTTTGAGGAGTCTTTTCTGGACGGACTTTCCGGACAGGCTTTGCTGCAGGCATGGCTGGAACGGACTGAGGCCGTTGCTGCGGCTTTTGCCAATGCTGATCCCAAACTGCGGCTAAAATGGGTCGGTCCGGATATGAGTGCGTTGAGCTCGATAACCGCGCGTCTCATGGAAACGTGGGCACATGCGCAGGCGGTGTATGATGTTCTGGGCGTCGCGCGTCAGGATACAGACCGGATTGGCAATATCGTCCGGTTGGGCGTCAATACGTGGGGCTTTACGTGGAAAAACCGGCGTCAAGACCCGCCGGGGCCAATGCCGCAGGTCCATCTTACTGCGCCGTCAGGAGCGATATGGGAATATGGCGAGGCGTCGGGCAGTGGGCTCATTACGGGCAGCGCAACCGAATTTTGTCAGGTTGTGACCCAATGCCGAAACATTGCTGATACGTCGCTTGCAGTCACTGGCGAAGTCGCGCATCAGTGGATGGAAGTTGCACAATGTTTTGCTGGACCGCCGCAAGATCCGCCGCCAGCAGGTACACGTTTCAGAACCGACAGGGGAGTTTGAAGAATTGAAGATAATTGCTTTTGTGTCATTGAGTGCCGCATTGTTAGCGAGCGCGCCCTTGATTGCCCAGACGGCTGAACAAGTCACTGTCGTCCACGCCGGGCAATTGCTCGATAAGCCTGGAACCGCGCCGCGCGGCCCGTCGACTGTCATCATTCGTAATGGCAAGGTGGCCGAGATTTTGGTCGGGCATCAGGCCGGACCAGCAGGCGCAAAGCTGATCGACTTGAAGGACAAATTTGTGCTTCCCGGATTGATCGACAGTCATGTCCATCTCGATAGCGATGCTGGCGGTGATGCCGCGTTCATTGAGGCTATGACCGATAGCCCCGCTCGAGCAGCTTACCGCACAGCCGGTAACGCAAAGAAGACGCTGATGGCCGGCTTTACCACGGTGCGCAATTTGGGCGATGGCAGCGGCGCGACACTGGCGCTTCGCGATGCTGTTGCAGCCGGCGAACTACCCGGACCGCGGATCATCGATGCCGGGCGTTCTATTTCCACCACAAGCGGGCATATGGATGCCACGCTGTCGGTTTCAGAAGATCTGCATAACAGCATTGGCCAAGACAATCTGTGTGATGGTGTTGAAAGCTGTCGTCAGGCTGTGCGTAAGCAAATTCGGCGCGGCGTCGATGTCATCAAGATCGCGACAACCGGCGGCGTCAACAGTCGTATTGGCGCGGGCCTTGGCCGGCAATTATTTGACGATGAAGTTAAGGCACTGGTCGACACTGCACATATGTATGGCAAGAAAGTTGCCGTGCACGCCCATGGTGATGACGGCATTGATGCAGCGCTTGCCGTTGGCGCAGACTCTATCGAACATGGGACGATGTTGTCAGACGCGAGCATTAAATTGTTCAAATCAGCAGGCGCATATTATGTCCCGACGCTATCAACTGTGAACGGTTATATTGAGCGGCTTGCCGCGAACCCCAATGCTTATCCGCCAGACGTCTTGGCAAAGGTGAAATGGCGCATTGGCGTTACGGGCAAAAGTCTTGCCAAAGCCTATCCTGCCGGCGTGAAAATTGCGTTCGGGACAGATGCCGGTGTCTCAAAGCATGGAAAGAATGCTGACGAGTTCGAGCTGATGGTCAAGCATGGCATGCCGGCCAGCGCAGCGATCCAGGCTGCGACGATGAACGCGGCAACCTTGTTAGGCGTGGAGAAGGAAGTGGGCAGCCTTGAACCCGGTAAGGCAGCCGATATGATTGCCGTTGTCGGCGATCCAACATCAGACGTCACGGTTTTGAAAGCGGTGAAGTTTGTGATGAAGGATGGCCGGGTATTTAAGGACTAATGATAATCCCGATAGCGGGATTTGCTTTGCCCTGAAGTGTGTCGGTGAACGCCGGAATGGCTGTAGCTATTCCGGCGCGTTCATCGATTTCTACGACGCCATCTACTGCGCCGAGGAAGCTCTTCCAGCTTGCGGCAACCGCTTCGCCAAAGCCTTTTGGGCCAAGTTCCTGAATGGTGGCGACGGCGTGGTCGGGGGCGAAGAAAAGAATGGGCTTGGGGCCTGGCATTGCGTCACCATTGCCGCCCGGGCTGTTCGCGCCGCGTGCATCGACATGCGTTGCGCCGACGAGGCAGCTATATTTTAGATGCTCCCCGAGCGTGTCATGAATGCCGCGCAGCAATCCGCTGTTGCCGGCAAAATCAACGGCTACCGAGGCAACCGCCGGCAAATTGCCAACGTCATCATAAGCGATGACTTCGTCATAGAGACCCGAATTGGCAACGAATGCGACATTGCCTTTTGATGTCAGGCCAATCCGCTTGATATGCGGCGACAGGTCCTTCGCAACGCTCGCGAGGCTCATGGATGTTTTTGACGACGCGCTGGTCATGACCAGATTCTGTGCGCCGAACCAATCTTCTCGGCGGAACATGGCTTCAATGAGAAAACCCGTTTTGAACAGCGGCCCAAATAGCATGCGCTCTGCCTCTTTGGCTGCATCATGCTCGGGGTCCGCGTTGATACGGCTATACTGGTTATAGATCGGGCTCATGGGCTGCCGATGGGCCGCGGTGTCGGTGAAGCCGCTAGCGCTTACTTTTCCGGGCAAAACGTCCAAATGCGTGCCCATGGGAAGGTAACCGTACACGCGCTCACCAACAGCGATTTCGGGGTGGCGGGATTCTGTAACCACCGCATGCCCCCACATAGGAACGACGCCCCACGAGCCTTCAGCCGGAAAGAAGTTCCAGTATCCGAACATATCGCCAATGACGGCATAAGTGATGTTGTTTGCGGTTACCGAGAAGCTCTCGATTTTTAGCCGGAGTGCGCCATCCGCCAATATGGGCAGGTCGGCATCATGGACCATATTTTCCGAAAGCTTCGCTTTGTTTACCCAAATTGTCTGCGCCATTACCGTCTCTCCAACACATCAATGTGATTCATGCTTTGACAATCACATTTCAGTGTGAAAATAGCGAATCATGTTTCGCTATTCTGCGAATGTTGGAGGTCATATGTCCACCCAGTTAATTGAAAAGCTTCGTAATCTCGTCAACGAAGGCGGCTTGTCGCGTTCGGGGCTGGCACGCGCCGCGGGTCTTCATGCCAATACCTTGCGTGATCTGGATGATGCAGGCTGGAATCCCACGGCGGAAACACTGCGTAAGTTGGAAAGCTATCTGTTTTCGAACGATGACACGCCAGCGCTCGTTCCGATCGAAGAAATCATCGAAGAAGCCCGCAATGGCCGCATGTATATCCTCGTTGACGATGAAGACCGGGAAAATGAAGGCGACCTTATTATTCCAGCGCAAATGGCAACGCCGGACGCTATTAACTTCATGGCGACCCATGGCCGTGGCTTGATCTGCCTTTCGATGACAAAGGCGCGCTGTGAGCAGCTTGGCCTGACGCCGATGGCGCGCGAGAACCGTGAGAGCATGCAGACGGCGTTTACAGTGTCCATAGAAGCGCGTGAGGGCGTCACGACCGGCATTAGCGCCGCTGACCGCGCGCGCACGATTTCGGTGGCTGTCGATGCCTCCATGGGCCCCGACGACATTGTTTCCCCTGGCCATGTATTCCCGCTGACCGCGCGCGATGGCGGCGTTCTGGTGCGGGCAGGGCATACCGAGGCGGCGGTCGATATCAGCCGGCTTGCTGGTCTTAACCCGTCGGGCGTGATCTGTGAGATCATGAAGGACGATGGCACCATGGCGCGGATGGATGACCTTGTCGCTTTTGCCCGCATGCACAATCTGAAAATGGGCACGATCCGCGACCTGATCGCCTATCGCCGCAAGCATGACCATCTGGTCGAAAAGCGCGCGGAAATGAAGTTTCAAAGCAAGTGGGGCGGTGAATGGGTCGCCATGACCTTTTACAACAAAGCCACGGGCGACGAGACAATGGCGCTTGTGAAAGGCCGCATCGATCCCGAAAAGCCGACGCTTGTCCGTATGCACACCATGTCGATGTTTGTGGACGTGTTCGGCGAAGAAAACGAGCGTTCCGGGCTTCTTTCGCGCTCGATGGAGGCCATTGCGGCTGAAGGCGCTGGCGTTATCGTCGTCATAAACAAGCCGATGAAGGGTATGGTTTCGCGTTTCATGCAGCTTCGCGCCGAAGGCAAGCAGGCTGGCGCACCCGAAATCGAAGAGCTGCGCGATTATGGCGGCGGCGCGCAAATCCTTACCGAGTTGGGCGTGCACGACATGATTTTGTTGACCAACACGCATCACACACTGGTTGGCCTTGAAGGCTATGGCCTTTCGATTGTGGGCGAGCGCGCGATACCCGGTACCGGAGGCGAGTAATCCCGTGTCGGTAAGCGCCGGCCTTGCTTTGGCAGGGGTGTCCGCCTTTACAGCGGCCACGTCCCACGCCTTTTTAAAGGCAGGTGAAGACAAGTTGGCGGTGCGTGTATGCTCGGCCTTGCTTTGTGCAGCGTTGGCCTTGCCCGTGGCACTATGGGCTGGAAATGTGTCCCTTAATCTATGGCTATTACTCGCTGGCTTTGCGCTGCTGAGTTTCATCAACCAACTTACGATGGTTGTGTCATACGAAATCAGCGATTTTTCCCATGCTTATCCGCTGACGCGCGGCGTGGTCCCGCTTGCAATGGCGATGTTGGGGGTTTTCTATCTCGGCGACACACTCACCGCCCCAGCAATTTTCGGCATTTTTGCAATAACATTCGGAATACTGGCGCTAGCACTTGGTCGGGGCATGAGCCGTCGCGGGTGGGGCGCGGCGGCGTTCACGGGACTTACGACAATCATTTATAGTTTAGTCGCGGCGCAGGGCATGCGCGAAGCGGACAACATCGTTGCTTTTCTGGCTTGGCTATTTGTTACCGACGGCGTTTTGCTGCCGATCTATTTGGCGTGGCGGTTTCGGCATAACGCCGTGCCCCGTTTGCGGTCGGCATG
>CALDKP010000266.1 GCA_937898535.1 uncultured Sphingomonadales bacterium
GGTGATCTTGGCGCGCTTGCGCATCCCTGCTGTATCGATCAGGCGCACGCGCCGTTCGGTCAGCATCGGTGGAATATTGCCTTCTTCATCGGGCTCGCGCTCTTTCGGGCTTGGATCGTTCCAGATCCAGTCGACCGAAATACTGTCGCGGGTAATCCCGGCTTCAGGGCCGGTAATCAAACGGTTCTCACCCAAAATCTTGTTAATGAGCGTGGATTTGCCTGCGTTCGGGCGGCCAACAATGGCCAGCTTCAATATCGCATCAGGTGCTTCGGGGTCGGGCACTTCAAATGCACCGCCGTCAATATGCGGCAACAGCGACTGGAACAGGTCGGCCATGCCTTCGCCATGTTCGCCGCTGATCGCAATTGGGTCGCCAAAGCCAAGCGCGTAGCTTTCCAAGATACCGTTATCGCCCTGTTTGCCTTCGGCCTTGTTCACCGCCAGCACGACGGGGGTCGCGCTGCTACGCAGCCAACGGGCAATTTCTTCATCGAGCGGGGTGACGCCAACACGGCCATCGATCAGGAACAGCGCAACCTGCGCGCCTGCAATCGCAGCCTCGGTCTGCATCCGCATCCGGCCGGGCAGGGTATCGGGATCTTCATCCTCATAACCCGCGGTATCGACAATGGTGAATTCAAGATCGAACAAGCGACCTTCGCCCTCACGCCGGTCGCGCGTGACGCCGGGTGTATCGTCGACAAGCGCCAGCTTCTTGCCAACCAAACGGTTGAACAAAGTTGACTTGCCGACATTGGGCCGACCGATAATGGCTACCGTCGGCAACATGCCGGCATTACTCCTTTAAAGACTTAACCCCGGAACGCGGAAATGCGGCCGGAATCGTCCAAGATATACAATGTGTTGTTCGCCACGATTGGGGCGAGCGACACGTCACTCTTCACGTCGAATACTTCGGTGGCGGTGCCTTCGTCGGGGGAAACCGACCAGACCGCTCCACGCGAATTGGCAACGATCAGACGGCCACCGGCCAAGACTGGACCATACCAGCTGATCGGGCCCTTTTTCTTCTTTTCATTGTCGAAACGCTGAAGCTTCGAAATCCAACGGACCTTGCCGCTTGAACGCGCAACGCACAGAAGCTTTGCCTCGTCCGTCATCACGAATACCCATTCGCCCACGGCGACAGGTGTCGAAATGCCGGCAATGTTGATTTCCCAAATGCGCTGGCCGCTGACCAGTTCATAGGATGCCATACGGCCGCCCTTGCCGAGCGCAAAGACGCGGCCACGGTCAATGACGGGATCGGCGTCAATGTCGGTCAACGTCGATACAGATGTCGACATGGCGGTGCGTGACAATGTGTCGCTCCACAGGCTGCGGCCATTTTCATAACGATAGGCCGCAAGTTCACCGCTGGAATAGCCGGCGATGACCGTGCCTTGTGCCGCCGCAGGTGCGCCAACGCCAAAGATGCCCGATGCGGCAACTGGGCCAGCTTCGTTCCATTGCGGTTCACCGTCGCTTTGGCGCAGGGCGTAAATCTGGTTGTCCTGGGTCATGACATATAGATTGCCATTGGACAATGTGGGTGCGCCGCGCAGTGGCCCGGCAGGACGTTTTTTCCACACAAGCGCACCGGTATCGGCCGCAAGCGATGCAACATCGCCAACGCCATTGGTCGCAAACACATTGGTGGCGGTTGCGCTTACGCCGCCGCCATAGCGCGATGACTTGCCATCATCTTTGACTTCAAGCGCGTTGGTCCAGATTTGCGCGCCAGTATTCGCGTCAAAGGCAGTGACCCGCGCTGTGGTGTCGACAACATATAACCGTCCATCGCTCATCACCGGGCTCGCGGCGAGGCGCGCGCGCGGGTTGGCGCCAGCTACGCGTGCCGTCCAGACACGCGACAGACCTTGGCTCAGTTCCACATGGCCAGGTGATTTTGATGCGTTGCCGCCGGGCTGCGCCCATGCGTCGTTGACGGTTGCTGGCGGCAAGATGACGGCGACATTGGCCAGAGCGGCATCAATGTCCGTGTCGCGCTCTGTGCCCAAAATATCGACACGGTTGCCGACGGTCGGGGTATTGTTTTTCTTTCCGGCATCGCCGCGCACGCCGTCCAGAACGGCACAGCCGCCAAGGGTCGTGGATGCAGCGAGAACCAATAAAAGCTTAGTGATAGTCTTCAATTTCACTCTCCCTTGGCGGCGGTTTGATCCGCCTTCGATGCCGCATTGCGCTTTGCGTCAACCTGAACAGTATCCACCCCAAGCGCACCTGCCATTTGTTGCGAACGACTGCGCAGCGACTCCGGCAGGTCCTCCTGCTTGGCAATCTGGGCAAAAATCGGGCCCGCCAAATTGTCCTTACCCATTTTTATATAGGCCAATGCCGTCAGTTCACCTGCGCTGCCGAACCATGCATGGCCGGGGGTCGCAAGTGGCTTCAAACGGTCAACAACCTGTTGTGGCGGGATCGAATCAAACTCGGCACTAACCTGGCGAATGAGTGCGAGATCACGGAATGTCTGCGGCAGGCTGCCGTCGGCGGCGACCTTTGCATATATTGCGACGGCTTTCTTGGTCTCACCATCTTCGCCAAGCAAATTGGCTTCGACCAGTTGCGCCATCGCGCGATATCCGGGCTGGTCCGCCTTGGCGAGTGTCGCGAGCTGCGCGCGTGCTTCTTTTTCCTGACCGGCGCGCAATTTGTCCATCGCGTCAACGAACAGTTCGCTTTGCAAGTCAGCCGCAGCCTGCTTTTGATTGTGATATACAATCCAGCCGCCAAAAGCGAGCAAACCCGCCGCAATTGCGGCGAGTAACCAGCGTCCGTAACGTGTCCAAAAATTGGTGAGATCGCTTGCGCGGACGGCATCATCCACTTCGCGCAAAAACGCTTCGTCGCTTCCGCTCCGGTCTTTTTCAGGGCGCTGTTCTGTCGGTGTCAAAGCCAAGAGGGCCTCCGATTATAAATAGTCTTGATCAGTTGGAGCCGTCCTTAGCCCGACTTGGCTGGATAGGCCAGCCTGCTTTACGCAGGTTGGTACAGCTGTTCGGGTCCGGGGAAGCTGCGGTCACGTACGCCAGCGGCATATTCGCGCACAGCATCTTCCACGCTGACGCCCATATTGCCGAATTTTTTGACGAACTTCGGCACGCGGTCGAACAGGCCGAGCATGTCTTCGGCGACCAAAACTTGCCCGTCGCATTGCGCAGACGCACCAATGCCAATCGTCGGGCAGGCAACTTTCTGCGTAATTTCAATGGCGATATGCTCAAGCACGCCTTCGATCACCATCGCAAAGGCACCGGCATCGGACATGGCGATGGCATCTTCGACAATCGATTTGGCTTCTTCAGGGCTCTTGCCGCGCACGCCATAACCACCAAGGATGTTCACGGCTTGCGGGGTCAGGCCGACATGCGCCATCACCGGAATGCCGCGTGACGTTAGGAATTCGACCGTAGGCGCCAAAACCTTGCCGCCTTCCAACTTGACCGCGGCGGCGCCGGTTTCCTTCAACAGCCGCGATGCGTTCACAAATGCCTGCTCGGCTGAGGCTTCGTAAGACCCAAAGGGCATGTCGACGATGACGGCGGCATGATAGCTGCCACGCACAACCGCTGCGCCATGCGCGGCCATCATTTCCATCGTCACCGCGACCGTGTGCGGCAGACCGTAAATCACCTGCCCCAGCGAGTCGCCGACGAGCAGCATATCGCAATGCGGGTCCATCAATTGCGCCATACGCACGGTGTACGCGGTCAGCATGACGAGCGGTTCCTTGCCCTTTTGCTGACGGATGCGCGGCACGGTCAGCCGCTTCATCGGCGAAGGCGTCGGGTTCGCACGGCTGGTGGATGTGTCGAACGTGAGCGTTTTTGAATTGGTAGACATAGCCCAGGACTTAGCCGCTAAACGCACCGCACGAAAGGAAGAACGGGCGGTATGTCTGTTATATTTGACTCTATGTTAAAAATAACTAACATTAAGTGCGAATCACATAACATTGGAGATTGTTGATGTCCTTCCGAGAGAAAATTCACTGGATTGCTTTGGTCGGGTTGCTGTCCGCTTTCGGCTGGTATTTCCTGAGCTACCCTTGGGAAATCGCGAATTCGCCCAAGGGAATGTACACTGCGGTGTGGATGTTACTGCCGGTGACGATCATCTTTTTGGTGCCAATGGTCGCGGGGGCCGCCTTTTTTGCGATACGCTCACCGAAGGACGCTGATCTGAAAGAAGACGAACGCGAAAAGGGCATCCATCTGAGGGGAACCTATCTGGCCTATTACCCCTTGGTCATAGGCGTTCAGCTTAACATCTTCGTACTCATCAACGGATTCAATTATGGGTACGCCGTGACCATCCTTATCGCGACATTGGTTGTTGCCGAACTCATTCGCGTGGGGTCGCAGCTATATTATTATCGGCGTGGCTACTAACCCGATGGCGCAAACACCCTTCACCAACGATATACGGACGCTGCGGTTCCTTGCCGGCGAAATGACGCAGGGCGATCTGGGTGACAAGGTGGGCGTCACGCGCCAAACTATTGCCGCCATTGAGCAGGGCAGATATTCACCCTCGCTTGAGGTCGCGTTTCGGATCGCGCATGTTTTTGGCAAGCCGCTTGAGGCGGTTTTTCAGTGGACTGCAAACGCCGGATAAACAGTGCCGGCTCGCTCGTTACCGTTTCTTTGAAAAGGCCGCGCATTGCGCAACCAGCGACGTCATGTCATCCAACGGAATGATGTGCTTCGGTCCGAAATTGAAACAGGATTTGCCCTGCATGCGCTTGCGCAAGGCGTCGGACATGCCGTCCAATAAGGCGGGATCGAGATACACCGGAAACAGGTGAAACGAGACGTAGCTTTTCTTGATTTGCACCGCTGCAAACATCTCCGGCGTGCCATCGGCCTTCACGGTTTCGAGATAATAATTGTCCGCCGCATCCCGCTTTATCTGAAAGTCGGGCTCATAGGGTTTCAGCATGTTCTTCAGCATCGAAAATATGTCGTCCACCTCATTCTCCCATTATGTTCGCCCGTGCCGCAACGGCCTCTGCAACATTATCACTGAAAATGCCGTCGATACCCGTTGCCAAAAACGCCTTCATCTCGGCCTGAACGTCGCCAATGCCGCGCGGGTCGATGCCTGATTTTTGCGCCAGCGGCAGGAAGTAATTTTCGCGGCGGAACGTCCATGGGTGGACGGCAAGGCCGACCTTGTGCGCATCGGCCACAAGCGTCGTGGGCGTGCCCAGATTGCCGATGAGCGTGCGCGGGATGACCATCGCCTTGTTCGGGCCAACGCCATCGGCATAGGTCGCGACAATTTTCAGGCCCTCGGCAGTGGCCATTTGCGTGTAGGTTAAATCGCTGCGGTCGGCGGGGCTGCCCGTTTCATCCATCAGCTGGATCAGCCGCAATTTCGTCTTGGGCCGCAACGCTTTCAGATTTTCGACCTCAAACGACTGGATGAAAATCGGCGCGTCTTTGGTGACATGGCCGAATGCGGTCAGCATCGCCAGCAACGGCGCCTCATGCGGCAAGCCGATTGACGCGAAATAACTTGGGTGCTTGGTTTCGGGATAGACGCCGACATTGTGCGTCTTGGCGAGGGTCAGTATCTCTTCAAAGGTCGGGATCTCAAACTGCCCGTCAAATGCCATATTATCCTTGCGCAATTGCGGCAGGCGTTCCTTGGCACGCAGGGTCTTAAGCTCGGCCAGCGTGAAATCTTCGGTGAACCAGCCGGTCATTTTCTCACCATCGATGGTCTTGCTTGTCTTGCGGTCGGCAAATTCGGGCCTGTCGGCAACGTCGGTGGTTTCCGAAATCTCATTCTCGTGCCGCGCGACCAGCACGCCGTCTTTTGTCAGGACAAGGTCAGGCTCAATATAATCCGCGCCCTGTTCAATCGCGCGCGTGTAGCTTGCGATGGTGTGTTCGGGCCGCTCACCCGATGCGCCGCGGTGCGCGATGATGATGGCTTGGCCGTTTAAGGGTTTTTCCATGGCGTGGTTCTCCGGTGTCGTGCAGGCGGGTAATAAGAATAAGGCGATTAAGAGGGCGCGGCGGTTTTCCATGCCGCCGTCATGGCCGCGCAGCGTTTCAGTTCGGCGACAAGACCGGTTCCCATTCGGATTCCTTGAAACCTACCAGCAAAGTCGTGCCGCCTTCGACGACGGGCCGTTTGATCATCGACGGGTTGGCGACCATCAAGGCGATGGCCTTGGCCTCGTCAATGTCAGCCTTGTCGGCATCGGGCAATTTCTTGAAGGTCGTGCCGGCCTTGTTCAGCAGTTTTTCCCAGCCAACTTGGCCAGCCCAGCGCGCCAGATGCGCTTCGGTCACCCCTGTCTTTTTATAATCATGAAAGGCAAAGCCAACGCCGCGCGCATCCAAATAATTCCGCGCCTTTTTGATGGTGTCGCAATTGGGAATGCCGTAGAGCGTGATGTGTGACATGGGTTTCTTTCTGGCTCGCGCAGGTGGGGTCGTAAAGCGCCCTTTAGTTTTTCTGTGGGGCTTTCGCCTCCGGAAACAATGGCCACGCCAATTGTTGGCCCAAAGTTGCGTCTGGCAAATTCTCTACCCCATAGCTTTGCGGATAGGTGCGGGTGATTTTCGCTGTGCCGAACAGAACGTCCCAAAAGAACAGCAGATTTCCGAAATTGCCTTTATAGTTCACGGCAGGGTCGCTGTAATGACGCCCATGATGGGCATGGTGGGTAGCAGGCGTCGATATCGTGCGTTCAACCACCCACATGACGGGCGAAAGCCATTTGATTTTGAGCAGCTTCGCATCCCATGCCACATCGCTATGCGCCCCGATGATCACAAGTTGTTTGACCACAACATAGCCAGCATAGACCCAACCCAAGCCCATGTAGATCAACACGGCCGAGAACCAGATGCTTGGCATCAGCGCGTAATAAAAAATGTTGTTCCGGTAGACCAACCGGATGCTCATATAGCGGGCGTTGTGGTGCGCGCGGTGCATATTGTAGAGCCACGCGAAGGCATGCGATGCACGGTGCTGCCAATATTGCATCATGTCGTCCAGGATCAGGAACAACCCGATCGCCAAAAATATATTGATACCCGACAACATCCCACGCCATTCGGGACGCAGCGCGCCGAGCGCATAGTCGACAAATATCAAAATGGCGGGCTGGGTGAAAACCAACAACAAAACGGTGCTGACAACTTCGACAATGCCGTCGTTGCGGGTTTGCTCATTCTTCGAAAAAAGGCGGGTGCGAAATAATTCAAGCAGGCCAAAAGCCACATAAATGGCCAGAACGGCGTAGGTTGAAGTCGGCATCTCGGTCGTGCTTTCTTGAAATGATTACGGTCTAGGCCCAGCACCCATGCACGGACGCAGAAGGCAATAACAACAGCGATGCGGATGACCAACAAAAAGGCATCATACAAACTAACATAGGTTTTTGATCACCCACAAGCGCGCAGATCAATTTGGTTGCCGCAAGAGGGTGATGTTTGCGGCCCTATGTCCGCATTTCATGCGATGCGCTCCTTTACAATAGTACTTATCGCTCAGGTCAAATGCAGCTCTGGACAATTATACGATTTGAATTCTGGTTAGGATGCCATTCGCCATTTTGAGATCTATTAATCTTCCTGCAATGAAGGAAAAAAACGTGGATGTGCAATTTACCAATTTGATAAGACCAAGCAGCCTCTTCAACTTCATTTTTTGAATTAACGGGATTTATGACGAGATCGGAAACTCCGAAGCTGGGATTTTGGCTCACGTTGAGCTTGAGATATATACTGGGATTAATTCTTCCACTAATGATGGATTTGCTAAATTCCTTTCGATCAAATTGATATCCTGATACATGTAGGCAGCAACCCATCAATTTTGTGAAGAATAGTTGAACGAAAATCATATTTTTCCGAGTATCATTTGGAAAAATACGATTCCATCTGAATTTATCACCTTCTTTTATAAAATTTTCATTCTTAAAAAACCAAGAAGAGGCCGTTTCCCAAGCTTTGTCATAAGGTTGTGTAACTGTATTATTGCACCTTGCGCACATTATTTTGCTGAATTTAAAAACTTCGTTTTTAAAGCTGCCGACCCTCTTATTTATTTGGTTTTTCGTGTGAAAAAATACCGGGTTTTCTCGAGAAACAGGGCCAAGTAGCATTTTCGCATCGGAGTGCTTAAAAATATGCTCGCCAGTTAAATTTTCTGATGACCCACAAATCCAACAACTCACCTGCATTTCTCCTTGAGACTAGGGTCAGATGGGCGTGATGCGACCATTCTCATCACGCAGGTAATCTGCTGTGGCGTTGGTAAATCTGGGCTCTTCATTGAGATGGCAATAGACCTTCCCAACCTGATACTCGCTCCTCCCGATCATCTCCGCCACCGGCTGAAACCACAGCCCACTCAGCACATGCGATGTTACCATAAAGTGACGAAGGCTGTAAGGTAAGTTGTTTCTGGTCTTACTATCCCCGCCACATAGGAAAGCAGCCACGGCAATCGCCCGCGCTACATGGGTGTCACTTATAATGTTCGCGCCGGTCGCCGAAATCGCGGATGCGTTTGCGCCATGCGCGATAGCTGCCGGGTTTCAGCTGCGTGCGCATGATCGCTTTTATCTCGTCTGGCGTAACGCCATGCTGCGCCGAAATCTGTGTGAAACTGATATGGTCGGATAGCGCCATTTCGACGATTTCGCTGAGCGCAGCGGGTGATAATTCTGCCTCCATGCGTTCAGAGTCCGAACAGATTCTGCCAGCGCGGGTCGGACTTTGCAACCTTGACCAGAAACGGACAGGTCGGCCGCGCTTTGACGGCCATGGCCTCGATCTGTTCAAACACACCCGTGGCCAGCCGTCCCCCCGCGCCCGTCCCGCGCAAGGCGGATGGCACTTCTGCGTGCGGCAAGATCATGACGTCATTGTCCCAGCGGATGGTGACATAGGCATCCCCCGCCTCCGTCGGCATGTTGAATCGGTTGCGTTCGGGTTCGTAGGTGATGGTCATGGCTGTGTAAGCCTTATTCCCACTCAATGGTTCCGGGTGGCTTTGATGTATAATCATAAACCACGCGGTTGATGCCCTTGACCTCGTTGATGATGCGCGTCGACACACGGCTGAGGAAGGCGCTGTCGAACGGATAGATGTCGGCGGTCATGCCGTCGGTGGACGTCACCGCGCGCAAGGCGCAGACATTGTCATAGGTGCGGCCATCGCCCATCACGCCGACGGTGCGGACGGGCAAGAGCACGGCAAAGGCCTGCCAAATCGCGTCATATAGCCCTGCGTTACGGATTTCTTCGAGATAGACCGCGTCCGCCTTGCGCAATACGTCGCACCGTTCCTTGGTCACTTCGCCCGGAATACGGATGGCGAGGCCGGGGCCAGGGAAGGGGTGGCGGCCGACGAACTGGTCATTCAGGCCCAATTCGCGGCCCAAGGCGCGCACTTCGTCCTTGAACAATTCGCGCAAGGGTTCGACCAGTTGCATGTTCATACGCGCGGGCAGGCCGCCGACATTATGGTGGCTTTTGATCGTAACCGATGGCCCGCCGGTGAAGCTGACGCTTTCGATCACGTCGGGGTAGAGCGTGCCTTGCGCCAAGAAATCAGCGCCGCCGATTTTCTTCGCTTCTTCTTCGAACACGTTGATGAATTCGCCGCCGATGAATTTGCGTTTCTTTTCGGGGTCGGTAACGCCCGCCAATCCCGCCATGAAGCGTTCTTCGGCGTCCACCACGACGAGCGGGATGTTATAATGGTCGCGGAACAAGGTTTCGACCTGTTCGCGTTCATTCATGCGCAGCAGGCCGTGGTCGACAAAGACGCAGGTGAGCTGCGCGCCGATTGCTTCGTGAATGAGGATGGCGGCGACCGAGCTGTCGACGCCGCCCGAAAGGCCGCAAATGACGCGGCCCGAACCGACTTGCGCACGGATTTCGGCAATCTTCGTCGCGCGGAATTCTGCCATCGTCCAATCGCCGGCAAGGCCGCAGATTTTGTGCACGAAGCTGGAGATCAATTTCGCGCCATCGGGGGTGTGCACCACTTCGGGGTGGAACTGGATGCCATAATATTGCCGCGCTTCGTCGGCGATGAAAGCATAGGGCGCGCCATCGCTGGTGGCGACAACTTCAAAACCGGGGGCAAGGCTGGTGACCTTGTCGCCATGGCTCATCCACACCTGATGCTTTTCGCCAGTCGCCCATAATCCGTCAAACAAAGCGCAGGGTTTTTCGACCTCAATAAACGCACGGCCAAATTCGCCGCCTTCCCCTTCGCTCACATGGCCGCCCAGCTGCATCATCATGGTTTGTTGGCCGTAACAGATGCCCAGGATGGGCAGCCCGCTGTCGAACACACATTGCGGCGCGCGCGGCGAATCGGCGTGGGTCGTCGATGCCGGGCCGCCCGACAATATGATGCCCTTTGGCTTCATGCGTGCAAATGCGGCTTCGGCGGAGTTGAACGGCGCAATTTCCGAATAGACCCCGGCCTCGCGCACACGGCGCGCAATCAATTGAGTCACTTGTGACCCGAAATCGATGATCAGGATGGAATCGGAAGGGTGGGCGTGTGTTTTGGATTCAGGCATGGCCAGCCGATAGTGATTGCCGCCGCCGCTGTCCAGTTGCGCCGATGACTTTGCCCTTTGCCCTGACGTGTTTCGGTGCGCTATAGTGTCTGCGTGATAAAACCCGACACCAAACGCGCAGATATCATCCAGCGATTGACCGCCTATGTCCTTGCGCAAGGGCTTTCGGCGTCGAGCCTGCGTCCGTTGGCGAAGGCCGCGGGCACCAGCGACCGGATGCTGCTTTATTATTTCAAGGATAAAGCCGAAATCATCACCGCGGTGTTGGAACAGATTTCGGCGCAGCTGGTGGAGATGGTCGGGACGCACGCGGCCGCCGAACCATTGCCGGTGGATGCGCTGCGCCGCAAATTGGCGGGCATTGTCTTTGAAGATGCGCTGTGGCCCTATATGCGGATCTGGCTTGATGTTGCCGCACGCGCGGCGATGGGCGACCCGTTTTACCGCGCGGTGGGTGAACAAATTGGCCGCGGATTTCTGGAATGGGGCAAGGCGCAGCTGCAGTCCGACAGCGAAGCGCAGCGCGACATTGATGCCGCGCGGCTTCTGGTCAGCATCGAAGGGATGCTGTTCCTGAAAAGCATTGGCCTTGACGATATAAACGCTAAGGCACTTTAGCGCGCGCGTGCTGCCCGTGCCGGTCCGAGCAACATGGCGGCAACGTCGCCCTTGGTCCGATAGCTGTGCACGAGCAGATAGCCTGCCAAAAACGGTGCGCCAAGATTAAAGGCCGCAAATCCCAGAGCGAGCCCGGCCACGGTAAATTCGTGCCGCCATGCGACCCAGAATCCCGAAAAGATCAGAAAGAATAAAAAGTCGAGATTGAACTGCCCGGGCCACGCCATCTCCGCGATGTCACCGAAAAATATCGGATACAGCCCCATGCCATGATTGGCGATGGTGACGGTGGTATAAGCGCCGACGGTGGCAATGACGGCAACGAGGAAAAGGCGAAACAAGGTCATGACAAACTCCCCATACATATTGGGAGCTTGATACCAAAATGTAGCGACTGCTACAATATCTATTTTCAGGTCTGGTAGCGACGCATAAAAAATACTCGCGTCATCCTGAACTTGTTTCAGGATAACAAACGACGGTGGCCCGTTATCCTGAAACAAGTTCAGGATGACGATTCATTCGCGCCGCTCATGCCTTAATCCGTCAGTTCGACCCAAGTCGGCGCGTGGTCGCTGGCCTTTTCACGGCCGCGATGCTCCTTATCCACGCCGCAGGATGACAGGCGGTCGGCGACAACGGGGCTCAGCAACAGATGGTCGATGCGAAAGCCATGGTCTTGCATGTATTTAGACACCCGAAAGCTGTCACGGTGCGGTTTGGGCGAGAGGCCCACCACCGCGATGGTTTTGCAGTGGGCAAGGCTTTGGCGGATGGCGTGGCTTTGAGTCATCAGTTTGTCCGTGGGGCAGGTGTGTTCAGGGGGACGGCAATGTGGCCAGGGCTTCGCGCATTTTGCGCACACTCAGCAACTCAGACAACACCTGTGGCGGTTTGCCAGGAGCTTGCAACACATACACCGGCACGCCGCTGCGTCCTAAGGCGCTGAGGGCGGCCGTGATGGCGGGGTCGCGGCGCGTCCAGTCGGCACGCATGAGGGTGACGTTGTGCGTTGCCAAGTCCGTCAGCACTTCGCTGTCAGACAGTGTGGATTTTTTGTTGATTTGACAGGTCACACACCAAGCGGCGGTGAAGTCAATAAACACTGGGCGGCCTTGTGCCAGGCTTTGCGCGACAGCGCTTGCAGACCAGGGTTGCCACGTTTGTGCATCGGTGGCGGCGTTGTTGGATGCCGTGTCCGTGGGGGCTTTCAACGCGTCTGAGAACGTGAGCCCTCCCCAAACCAGTGCCGCGGCTAAAAGCCAGCGCAAGCTGCGCGATGCCAGGTTGCGCAGTTTGAGGGTCCAAACAAAAGCAGCGAGCATCAGTAAGCCGCCGAGTGCAAACATGGCGGTGTCTAAGTTGGTTTGCTGGCCCAGCACCCACAGCAGCCAGATCACGGTGGCCAGCATGGGGAAGGCCAGCAGCTGGCGCAGCGTCACCATCCAAGGGCCTGGGTGTGGCAGCAGGCGCGCCACGGCGGGGACAAGGCTGGCGAGTAAATAAGGCGCGGCCAGGCCAAGGCCCATGGCCACAAAAATAGCCAGCGCTTGCCAAGTCGGTAGGGTCATGGCCAAACCGAGCGACGCGCCCATGAAGGGGGCGGTGCAAGGGGACGCCACGGCCACCGCCAGCACACCCGACAGCAGGGCGTCTAGCACGGGGTGTTTGTATTGAAAGCTGGCCAAGCGTGAGGGCAACATTTGGCCCAATTCAAACAGGCCAAACAAATTCAGTGCGATCAGCATGAAGAACGCAGCCAGCACGCTGACCACCCAAGGTGATTGCAGCTGAAAGCCCCAGCCGAGTTGCTCGCCCGCCGCGCGCAAGGCCAGCACACCAGCGCCTAGCATTAAAAAGCTAAGCACCACACCTGTGGTGTAGGCCATGCCTGCGATGCGGTGTGCCCGGTGTTGGCGGCTGTGCTGCGCAAAGCCCAGCAGTTTGATGGCCAGCACGGGCAACACGCAGGGCATGAGGTTCAGGATCAGGCCGCCGATGAACGCGCCTATCAGCGCCAAGGCAAAGCCAAGCAGACCTTCAGCGCCGAGTCCTTCCTCGGCAGTGCTGGGCAGATGGGTCTTGGGGGGCGTCGGTGCCGGTATGTCTGACACCGCAGGCCATGGCTGTTTAATGGGCGCAGACAGAGCAAAGCCTTGGCGTTCGGTACCTTGGC